>DASSHD010000490.1:0-11162 GCA_035693085.1 Hanamia sp.
ATTGCTACCGTAGACCACCTGCACTTTGTTTAATGACTAAACTGACGAATCTATTTTTGTTCGTGGTATTTGTTGGTTTTTCTGAGTTCTGTAATTGCCAGTCCTCAGATTATATTTTGTCCAGCCGATACAATTCTGACAGAATGACCGCTGATGTGCAAAGACTGCCTTTTAACGCTTATATTCCAGATGGAGTAAATTGGAATAGTTTGACCAGGTTGAAAATTCCTTTGCAGTCTTTTGACGACTTTCAAAACGATGAAGTCATACCCAAAAAAAACCTTCCAGTGCTGAATTCTCCTAACGGAGTAATTAAAGAATACGAAGAAAGTGGAACTTATTTAGGAAAAAGTAAAAGCGAGGGCCAAATTTCTTCTTTTAAAAATTCCCCTCCCTCTGATTCCCTAAGAGAAGGATATTCTTCCATAGATAAAATTGCAAATTTCCCCTCCAAATTTCTCCAGAACGTCAATGGCAAAATATCGTTTCTTCAAAGACAATTAAATAAGCAATCAAAGAATTATATTAAAAAGCTGTTGAAGCAGGAAGCCCGACTAAAAAGACAAGCCGGCAGCCTTGATTCCAACGCCATTAAAAATGTATTTTCAACAAATGCAGAGAAAGAATATGCTTCACTTCTCAGAAGACTCCAATCTGATAGTACGGTTGCTAATCCAAAAAACATTTCAGGGGAATATTACCCCTATATTGACTCTCTCCAAACCACCTTGTCCTATCTTCAGCAAAACCAGCAATTAACCGCCAATTCTAAAATAGCGCCGGAAGAGGTCGAGTCAACAATAAGGAATTTAATGGTTTTGCAATCCAAAATGCAGGATGCCGATCAAATCAAACAGTTTATTCAGCAAAGGAAAGAACAGTTAAAAGGGTACCTAAGCCAATTTACCAAGCTGTCACCCGGTATTACAAAAGCATATCAAAATTATAACAAACAGTTTTACTACTATACCGAACAAGTGAAAAGTTTCAGGGAAACCTTAAATGATCCCGATAAGAGAACAAAGCTGGCGTTTACTATTCTTAATAAAGTGCCTGCATTTTCAAGATTTATGCAGAAGAATTCTCTTCTTGCAAGTATTTTTAATTTGAATGGTACTTATATTCCCTCAGGGCCCGGCCAAGGCCTGCCTTCAAGAGACCAGGTGATGACTTTGCTTCAAAATCGAATTATTCCCAACGGAGGGCCTAACCCTTCCTCATTTATACAACAAAAAATTCAGTCAGCGCAAGGAGTGGTTGATAAGTTTCGTGATAAATTAACGAGTATGGGTAACAATAGTGGGGCGGATATTGATATGCCAAATTTTCATCCGAACAATCAAAAGACAAAGTCCTTTCTAAAGAGATTGCAATTAGGAACGGATTTGCAAACAGTACACGGAAGTTATTACTTCCCGGCTACAACAGATTTTGGGCTTTCCCTGGCATATAAAATTGATAGTAAAAACGACGTGGGTTTAGGAGTCAGCGCAAAAATCGGATGGGGGCAGGGTTTTAACCATATCAATCTAACTGGCCAGGGAATTGGTATCAGAAGTTTCACTGACATTAATATCAAAAAGAACTTTTATGCTACGGGAGGGTTTGAATATAATTACCAGCAGCCTTTTAATCCGGGACACTTAACTCAGTTGAAAGGATGGCAGGAAAGCGGGTTATTGGGGCTGTCAAAGAAAATTTCACTTGGAAACAAATTTCTAAAGAGCATGAAAACACAGCTTCTCTGGGACTTCTTGAGCTATGAGCAAACACCTCGTGCACAACCGTTAAAATTTAGAATTGGATACAGTTTTTAAAAAAATCAGAACAATAAAATCGAATTGAAATGTTGTTTAAAAAGTCGCTAATTGCTATCAGTTTATTTTTTGTTTTTGCCTCGAAACCTTTTGCACAAGTTACCCTGCAAACCGGCAGCGCGGTATTTTCTTTACCAATGTTTAATTGGCAGGATGATAAAAGCCGTCTTAACTCGGCTGTAGCTATTGATTATAATTCCGGAAATGGGCTAAAAGTAAATGATATTGCTTCAAATGTGGGTCAAGGATGGAACTTAGTAGCAGGTGGCGTGATTACCAGGATGCAGGTAGGTGAACCTGATGACCAACCTGCATATAGTGGTATTTATCTACAATACGGTAACGGAAGTGACCAGGATATCACAAAATATCCTGCAGGTTTTCTTTACCATTCCCAGGATCCTGCCAATGGATGTCCTAATACTCTAACTACTTATCCAACCTATGGAGCCAAAAATGTTCTGTATTCACAGAAAAATTTGACTGCAGAAGACCGTCAACTGGACTATTTTGCTTTTCAGTTTAATGGGAAAAGCGGTATGTTTATATTAGACACTACAGGTGGAAATCACGGAATCCCTCTTGGAGATACTAAGTTGAAAATTTCATTTCAATTCGATAATAACCTTAAAACTTCTGGCATTCGCACAACTATTACATCCTTTACTATAACCGATGTAGATGGCCTGATCTATAAATTTACTTATCATGGGCTCACCAAATTATTAACTTCACTTTTCAGTAATAAAGACGGATCAAAAAAAGCAACACAACCTACAATAAAGAATAACAACGTGTATTGCCAGTCCGGTTTTGATCTTGGCCCTTCCAATGGTTCAGGAGCTACCCCGTGGGTAAATCAATACATGGCTTATCCCTATATTATCAGTAACTGGTATCTTTCTGAAGTTGATGATCCTTTTCTCTCCCGAAAAATAATTTTTCATTATCATCCATTAAATCTGAATGTATCGGCAGGACAAGATATTTCGTATAATAATAGCAATAATAATTATATCGTAATTTCCTATAAAAAATCGGTTACTACTACGATGGAAATTGATTCCATAAATTACCCCGATAATACTGTGGTAAGGTTTGGTTATGCAAGTTCGCAAAGGTTCGATTACCCGGGCGAGTCTGCATTATCTAATATATCAATTTTATACCAGGGTAGATACCTTTCCCAATACCAGTTAGGGACAACCTATTTTATTTTAAACAGGTACGGGACGCCAACTACTAGCTATCAAAAAAGCGTTGCAAGGCTTTGCCTGAAATCAATAAAAAAGATAGGTGTTGATTTAAAAGAAGATTCCCCTCCATATATATTTGACTATTATACCAGTACAGGCTCTAATATGGTGGATGATTTTGTACCACCCCCGCTTTTTTATGATAAGGATATATGGGGTTATTACAATGGGAATAACAGTATTGCCTCCAATAGCCCGATTACAGGAACAACGATCCCGGTAACGCTCACTGCGGCTATTCCTTATGATGTGGGCTTCTTTGGATTAAAGGGCCTCTGTTTCCAAAATGACAATGTTATCGGTACCTATTATAATGCAAAACCCGGATATGCAGAAAATGGACTACTAAAAGAAATCATTTATCCTACCGGAGGAAGCCTCACTTATCAATATGCCCAAAATACGGGGTCATTATTGACCGCAACGGGTAGTAGTACTGCGATGACTGTCGGAGGTGTCCATGTATCACAAACCAGTTCATCCGATGGAGGATATTCCAATGGTTGTGGAAATCCAATAGTAACTCAATACAATTACGTGATGAATGGTCCTGGTAGCGCTTCCTCTCTCTGGGGGATGGAGACTCCGGTGAATTCAGTTATTAGCAACAATTCATGGAAGGAAGAAAAAATGACTTGGCATTGGTCCTGGTCTAATCCTTTTGGAACTTGTTTGTGGCATTATATCTATCCGGGAATATTGTCACAATACCAGGCTGTAAGCATGGATAGCTGGCAAAAATTTATGGTGGCAATAGCACCTGTCCTGGGTGTTTTATCCGTTATTTCTACCATTGACGATATTGTAAATGTGATGGCATCTTCAGGTTTTTTAACGATTGCCGCGGTAGTTATAGACGTAATCACTGCAGTACTTGGCTATATTTTCAGTTGCCCCCAAAAATCCAAAAATACCCTCAATACGATTTACTATGACTTCGACCTGAACCAGATGGCTCCGCTGCCTGCCCAATTCAAGCGAGTCGAAGTCACGGAAAGCCCAGGTACGAATGGCAAAACCGTGGAGCTATTCACGCATGGAGATCAGAGTACTTCTGGAGATCCACAATATTATGCATTGTGGGATTCACCAGGAAACAATAAAGCATTCTCCTCCAAACAACGGTTTGCGCCGTGGGCATACGGGTTACCCTATCTTACAACCGTTTATGATGCAAGCGGAAATAAGATCAAAGAAACGGAGAATGATTATGACTTTACATACGCAAAGAGACCGGTCGGTGACTTTTTTAGCCAGGGGGAATGTGCTCAACATGAACTTCCTGCGTATTTAGAATCATGCAAATGCCAGGTCATAAATAATTATTCCAACAGAAGTGACCGATGGACTAGAGCAACTCCAATATACGAATCGGCTCCTTATACTGATATGAATGTAGATATTTACAAATTCTACACCGGCAGGGTGCAGTTAAGCTCAACTTTTGAAAGAACCTATAGGGTTACTGACGCTACACAATTTGTCCAAAAAGAAACGCATTATACTTATAATAATGCTGGTTGCGACATTCTTACGAATTACAGCAATCAAAATAACTATGAAGTTAATTCAATATTAACTACGGAAAGTGATGGACGTTCTTACTTAAAGGAAATTAAATATACTACTGACTTCAATAACGGAATTTTTGCTACAATGATCCAGAAGAATATGGTTTCGACACCAGTTTCAAGTATTTCTTCTGTCTATTCTATTGGCTATTTATCACAGTCATATCTAAATGAAAAGGTAACCGAATTCACCCAGCTTTCCAACGGAGATGTGAAGCCATCAAGGATATTGGAACAGAGATTTGCTACTCCGCAAACCAGCTTTACCGCTTATAGCGGGCCGACCACTACAAATTACGCCAATTATAAAATTCCGCAGACATTTACTTATGATGCCAACAGTAACTTAACCGGTGTGATTGATGAAGGCGGAAGAAAAGTGGCCAATATTTATGATTACAATGACAAATATGTGGTGGCTACGGTGGTTAATGCAGATCCGGTGGCAGACAAGCCGGCATATACCAGCTTTGAGACGACCGGTTTCGGTGGATGGACACTTACGGGGCCTGGAAATATTTACCCTACCTCAAACTTTATTACCGGTTCAAGAGGGTTCACTCTTAATAGCAACTCATTGTCGGCCCCTTTGAACACTGCTAAACCTTACATCGTTTCCTTTTGGGCTAGCAACAGCAGTGTAGTGGTTACAGGAGGCGCAACACTTTCCAAGTCCGGCCCCACCTATCTCGGAATGACTTATTATGAATATAATATTGTCCAGGGTACTTCGACTGTATCACTTTCTGGAAATTCAAATATTGATGAATTGCGCCTTTATCCTTCTTCAGCAAGGATGCGCACCATTACTTATGACCCATTAATTGGAAAGACTTCAGAATGTGACGAGAACAACAGGATTACTTATTACACTTATGATAATCTTGCCCGTCTGCAATTTATAAAAGACGAGAGCGGAAACGTTGTAAAAGAATATGAGTATAATACAGTATCGGCTGCAAAGCAAACAGGATGCCCTGCCACATATTCTAACCATTTGGTATCAGAAATCTTTACCCGCTCCAATTGCAGCAGCGGATACCAGGGTGATACAGTAACTTATACGATTCCTGCAAATACTTATACTTCTAATGTAAGTCAACAGGATGCGGATACCAAAGCCGAATTATATTTATTGACCAACGGCCAGAATTATGCTAACACTAATGGCAGCTGTTCCCTTATTTATTATAATACTGTACAATCTGTGTCTGATACCACCGAAAGCTGTCCACTTGGTCAAAAGGGAGGGATAGTTACTTATACTGTTCCAGATAGTACATACAATTCGATCATTAGCCAGGCAGATGCAAATCAACAGGCCCTTGATGATATCAGCGCTAATGCCCAGTCGTATGCAAACTCTTTATCAAATATGTCCTGTTCCGTTGACACCGCAGCGGACTGGGAGTGGTTTCCGGGAGATGATAGTTTGCCACCTGATCCCTCATATTGCCTCTCAATAAATGGACAATTGCCGCCACACCAATTTGTACAGGCTACGGATGTAAACCCTAACAGTCCTACTTACAACCAAACTCAATATTACGACTACGGGCCTTCCAGTGCGTGTCCTTCCAATACTTATTATAATGCCCAGCAAAGCCAAAATTTTACAAGGAACAATTGTGCTTCTGGCTATACCGGTAGTTCCGTTACTTACACTGTTCCACCTGGAAAATACAGTTCGACCACTAGTCAAGCGGCAGCGGACCAACAGGCAACCAATGATATAAATACCAACGGCCAGAATTATGCAAATACCAATGGCACTTGCAACTTATCATGTAGTTTCTCTGAATACAATGGATTTCACATAATAACCAGTGGCATGAATAGCTCTGGGAATACCATAAATTTTACGATAGTGTTTTATCCGACTAGCGGCCCGTTTGTACTTAACACTACACATGAGATTGCAACGATAAACGGGGGATGTAAACCTTCTTCAACGAGAACTTTGACCATATCATCTTCAGGTCGCACCTGGTTCGTAACAATTTATTCAAGTGGAGAATTCTATCTCACTTTGGAGAGCGGAGCGGATCTACCTGTGAACTCGGGCACAGGTATAAGCGGGTCGTACTCTTTGTAATAATATTAAAAATGAAAAATAACAAATGAAAATCTATATTAAAGCGGGTATCTCAAATCTTCATCGGTTGGCGGGGACGCTAGCGGGGGCAGTGCAATTCGGGCAGTATCTTCAAAGCCCCATACCAGCATTGGAACGAAATGATTTGAGATTCACACATACTAGAGGATGGATAGTTTTCTTTTTGCTGATGTTGTGCCCAGTTTTTTGTTTAAGCCAAAACTTGAGTGCCGTTATCGCTAAAGCGGACACATCCGGTTTCAGGCCTTATAACAACGGAGGATGGATATTGTATAATTCTTATATAGCCAGGGGCCAGGATGGTTCTGTAACTTTTGAAGTAATACTCCAGCATAATAAAACTGGAATTAACTGGAGTAATGAACAGTATTTTGGTAAAATCAAGAATCAAAATTTTCTTCCTTTGTCGGATAAAATTATTTCTTATGATTACCCCGGCTTTGGAGATAATTATACAATTAGGATTTCAGATGATGGAAAGTGTTATCTAAACCTTGCCGATGGTTCGTTGCCGCCGGAAGACCCTGTAGTTATTTATGTAAGGGTGAAATATTAAAACAAATGGCATAATGGAAAAAATTGTTTTACAATAAAGGGTTGAGTAAAAAACATAAGAACAGTAAAGGCAAAGAAGCATATTCCAAAATTTCAATCAGTTTTTATTTCGGCTGACGATAACTTTTAAAAAGATAAAATAAAAATATGAAAAAGGTAATTCTATTTTCTTGCTTAACAGCGTCATCATCTTTTATTCTCGGTCAAACAAATACATTCCCTGCCACCGGAAATACGGGAATCGGAACAATGAGTCCCGTAACCCAACTTCATTTATTGAATAATTCGACCTCTTTATCAAACAGTAATTTTATTACAATTGATAATCGTGGCAATAATACGGCTTATACGACTTCTCACGTTATTGGAGGCCTTCTTTTCGCAGGATATAGAGATGTAAGAAATCCCGCAAACGTGGCGGGTGTATGGTCCGTGCGCACTTCCTTAGTTAGTGGATGGGCATCGGCGGGTGACTTAGTTTTTGGTGCAACTGACAACTATGGAACAAACATTTCATCAGATAACGTATTACCGACAGAGCGTATGAGAATTTTAGCTAATGGTAATGTTGGAATAGGAACTTCATCACCTCTGACAAAGTTAGATGTAAGGGGTAATGTTAACATTGGAAACACAAAAATCATAAGTTTGAGTCCGGATTTTGCAGGAAATGGAGAACTCCCTTCGGGAGCATATTTAGGTTCAAACGGGACCAATGCTTTATCTTTTGCACCTTCCACTGACTTAGGTTCTGCAGGAGCAAAGATAGTATTTTGTTATTATAGTGCTGGCTGGCACTCGGCTATAGAATTTGCTAATGTTGCCAGCGGGTATAGTAATTTGCTTTTGATGAAATCAGGTGGAAATGTTGGAATTGGTACTACTACACCAAACCCAAACGCTAGCTTAGATGTTAATGGTAATGTTTATTCAAATGGCAAAATATTTATTGGCACGCCAAATGCAAATACTGCAACCCAAATTGCTCCTTATTCCCTTGCAGTAAACGGTTCAGCAATTTTCACCAAAGCAGTTGTAAAACTTAATTCAGCGTGGCCGGATTATGTTTTTGCCCCAGCATATAATCTGCCTAAATTAGATTCATTAGAGCAATTCATAAAATTAAACCAACATTTGCCGGAAATGCCTAAAGCATCTGATGTTGAAAAAAATGGAATTGATTTGGGTGATAACCAAACTATTTTATTAAAAAAAATAGAAGAACTGACATTATTTGCAATTGAACAAAAAAAACAAACTGAAAAACTTCAAAAGATTGTTGAGGAACAGAATAAAAGAATTACAGAATTGGAAATAAATTCAAAAAAAATCTTTAAATCAAATAGCTTATGAGAAAGATTATAATGCTATCACTTTACCTGTTTATTTCAACAGAATTAATATATAGCCAGACTAATACATTTCCAACTAGTGGAAATGTTGGAATAGGAACAACTACTCCCTTAGAGGAATTACACATACAAAATGGGAATCTGCTTTTGTCCAATAATCTTTCGAGTCTTACGATGGGGACTATAAAATTCTCAACAAATGCATATAATTATGCATGGTCTGGAATATCTGGGGTATCTAATGGACAGGGATGGGATCAGATGGATCTTCTTTTTTATACAGCTTTTGGTGGCCCTAGTGAAAAAATGAGATTAATGGCAAATACAGGCTATCTGGGAATTGGCACTTCAACACCAGCAGCAAAAGTACATTCTATGTCCACTGGTGAACAGCTAAGACTCGGATATGATGCCAATAATTATTCAGCGTTTACAACGTCATCAACCGGAGGGTTATTAATTTCCCCGAGCGGCAAAACTTTCAGTTTATTGGGTCAGGAAATCTATTTTGACGGGTATCAATCCGGACAAAATCAAAATTCAAACAGTGCCAGGCTTAATTTTATCGGAGATGGCGAAACAGCGGGTTTTGGGATACAGGCTTTAAATTCTGCCTATTATGGTACTAAGGATTTAGTATTCTATGCCCATAATGGCATCGTACATAATGATTATACAAGCTATGATGAAGTAGTTCGGTTCAGATATGATGGCAGCGTAGGAATAGGTACCTCAACACCACAGGCCAAATTAGATGTTAATGGTAATATCTATTCGAATGGGAAAATATTTATTGGTACGCCAGACGCCAATACAGCAACAAAAATTGCACCTTATTCTCTTGCTGTAAACGGTTCAGCGGTTTTTACAAAAGCGGTTGTAAAACTGAATTCCGCATGGCCGGATTATGTTTTTTCCCCGACTTATAAATTGATACAATTAGATTCTCTGGAACAATTTATAAAATCCAACGGGCATCTTCCTGAAATTCCAAAAGCAGAAACTGTGGAAAAAGAAGGACTGGATTTGGGAAACAGTCAGGCACTTTTACTTAAAAAGATAGAGGAGTTGACATTAATTGTTATTGAACAAAATAAAAGGATTGAAAAACTGGAGAAAGAGAATCAGGTAAATTCAAAAGAGAAGAAATGAACGCTGGATGAAATGTTTAAAAAGATCAATAAAATTACATTAGCAGGCGCGCAAATTTTGGTTTTTATATGATATACTTAAAAAAAGCAAACCGACTTCTTTTATTTCTTGTGCAAGTTTGCATGGCCACAACTTTATGTGCACAGCAAATCTGGAATCCCGGGCACTCCATCGGCACGGCCAATGGAGTGTATGATTATCCAACAGGTACCATATCAACGCAACTTGTAGAAATTAATCCTGCAGCTATTCCTAACACGGGGGTTTCTTATCAATGGTACAGTTGCCCGACACCTGTACCTACATCTACAACAAATTTTACTCCAATCAGTGGCGCTACATCCACAAGCTACACTGTTCCTTCGCCATTCACTGCTACCACTTATTACTACAGGATAAGCACTATCAGCGGACTGGGTTCTGTTCAGTCTAATACAATTAAGCTAAGTCTTGTTTCGGTCAATTGGGAAGATGTAAATTATATTAGAGAACATGATATCCTGACCAGTGGACAAACAATATGGAATGTAATTGACCAGTTACCTATTGGTTCAAAATTGCAAACCACCACTTATCTTGATGGGCTTGGACGCTCTGTAGAAAAAGTAAGCAAGCAAACAGCCACACCACCCTCGGGAAGTTCCACATGGGGTGATATGGTACAATTTTCACAGTTTGATGCTTTAGGGCGTGAGCCTAAAAAGTACCTGCCTTATACCACCACAAATCAACCAGGGTTTTACAAAACCACCCCTGCAACTGACCAGCCTGCCTATTATGCAAACGCCGCAACTTATAACGAGACATCAGCCTATTCTTCCATCACTTTTGACAATAGCCCGCTGAACCGGGTAAATAATGTAAAGGAACCCGGAACCTCATGGGCTGCCAGCGCAGGAAACTCTGCAAATTATGATATGAATACAGGAAGTACCGGTGATAATGTGCAGATTTGGGGCGTGGATTATGTACAGGGAGATGCACCGGTACTCAAGGGAGTATATCCTGCCAATACATTATATAAACTTACTTATACCGATGTAAATGGCAATAAAGTAATTGAGTACACCAACATGTCGGGCCAACTGATACTGAAAAAAGTACAGTCCATTGCAGCTCCTACAGACGCCTATACCGGATGGTTATGCACCTACAGCGTATATGACGATTTTGGCCAACTTAAATACCAGATACAACCGGAAGGCGTAAAATGGCTTTATGCAAATGGATGGAATTTTGCTGCAACAAATGGATCAACTATTCTTGCAGAGCAGGTTTTTCAATATAATTATGACGATAAGGGCCGTACTATTTGGAAAAAAGCGCCCGGTGCCGCTCAATTA
>DASSHD010000491.1:0-4217 GCA_035693085.1 Hanamia sp.
TAACGAATTGTTTTTGGCGGTGCATTTTCTACAATTTCTGTTGGCCTATCTTGCAAACTGTCGCCATTTTTTGACATACTCCCGCCTGGCGGACGGGCAGGCATCCCCTGCATTTCCTGCGCCGATGCAAAGGAACAGGCAGAAATGAGAAACACCATTAGAATAATTTTTTTCATGTATCTATTTTTGGGCCCAATAAAAAATAAGTATTTTTTTCTGCCGGAATAGTATTTGCGGGCTTACTGAATCGTTTCAATTATCTTGCCACAAGTGAGCATCGCACTGCCGTAATAAGGATTTTTAATTGTCTTATTACTGCTTAACCAGTTTGATTTTTTCATCGGGCAATATTGATAATAAACCGGTTCAGCATTGAGTTTCACTTCTTTTGCCAATGCATACATATTTTCAGAAAAAGTGGAGAAAGCTGCCCGCTGTTTTTTTAAATCTTTGGTATCAGAAATTTTTCCGGCATCTTTTAGCAGCGCTTCTTTGTACGATTCGTGAATAATCTCTGTGCTAATGCTATTGATGGTTTTCACAAATTTTTCTGCATTAGTTGCTGCGATATTTGCATCGCCGCTAACTAAAGCATCTTTTATGTTGTAATAAGAAGTAAGTAATTCGGAAGGCTTGGGCGTTGAATTATTTTGCGCAAAACTTTGTTGCACAAATGCTGTTGCACAGATGGCAACGAGTAAAAGAATCTTTTTCATTTTAAATTGATTTAATGTTAATACAATAATTACAGGCATAGAGAAACACCTCAATGCTAAATACATCGAAAACATTATACCGAATACAATTAGTAAATAAGTCCAAACTTTTGTACTATCGGTATAACATCATCAAGATGATATTAAATCATATTTGAAAACTCTGTATGGCTACACGTATGTCTGGAATCGGGGGACGATACCTTCGTGCAAAATATTTAGTGTTCTCAGTTTTATTAGAGGAAGATAAAATGTCAATATTATAAAAGGAGTTGGCGAAAGAAGCAAAAAATACCGGATTAATCATATTTGCCGAAGATGAAATCGCCTTATCTATTTTTTGAAATTTTATTACTCCATCATTACAACAATTATCTTTTTCATTATTTGCTTTATGATGTTGTATCTCCGCTTCACCATGGTGATGAGATTTATCGTGGTGACAATTTCCTGTAGCTTCTATTGCATTTTGTTCATGACAATGAGAATTGAAACCCATATCCAGCCCAACCGCGCACGCAAAACCTATAACAGTATTTAGTGAAAATGCTATTAAAAGAAAGGCTGCTTTATATTGTATGGATCTTATTTGATTCATAAAAAAAATACTTGCTACGAATCTATAGGAAAAAATTAAATTTCATAGAGAATCCCGAAAGTGCTGTATATTTTATAACATTTTCTTTTAAACTAACGCTTCGGCTTTATAACCCACTTTTCCAAGCGCTTTAATTATATCATTTGCCCCGGCATTTTCTGTTGAAACGGTTAGAATTTTTTTTGGATCCTTTGTGTCTATCTCCCAGTTCTTTTCACCAAAAGCTTCATTGAGTACCGGCGTTACTTTTGCGATGCAAGAGCCACACATAATGTTTGTTTTTAATTGTATTGTTTTCATATTTTTTGATTTTATTTTTTGATTTTTTATTGCGGTCTGATCTGAGGTACGACCACGGAATAAAACCGCGCCAGCAACTTACTAAGCCAACCGCTATTTTAGTTTCATAACCTTCAATCTCAAACTGTTACTCACCACACTCACAGAACTCAATGCCATAGCTGCTCCTGCAATCATTGGGTTTAATAAAAACCCGGTAAAAGGAAATAAAATTCCTGCTGCAATTGGAATTCCAATCACGTTATAAATAAATGCCCAAAACAAATTTTCATGAATCACTCTCACGGTTTGTTTCGACAACTGAATAGCCTTCGGAATATGATTTAAGTCTGAGGAAATTAAAGTCATTTTCGCCACATCCATTGCAATGTCAGTTCCTTTACCCATCGCGATACTTACATCAGCAAGCGCCAATGCCTGGCTGTCATTGATGCCATCGCCGACCATCGCAACTTTCTTTCCCTGCTGCTGCAATTCTTTTACGAAATCCCCTTTCGCATCAGGTAATACTTCCGCTTTGAAGTTTTTAATTCCAACATTCCTGGAAACCGCAGCGGCAGTCTTTTCATTATCGCCGGTTATCATGTAAACTTCAATTCCCATTTGTTGCAATTGCAAGATCGCTTCTTTAGAAGTAGGTTTTATTTTATCAGCAATAGCAACCGCAGCCAATGCATTTTTTTCATCAGCAAACCAGATTACAGTAAACGAATCTTTAAGCCATATTTCTGTTTTACTTTTTAATTCATCAGGAATAAAAATTTGCTTTTCCTGTATCAATTTATAACTTCCTGCAAAATATTTTTTATTATTAAAGATAGCTGAGACGCCCGACCCGGTAAGGCTTTCAAATTGGCTCAACTCCTTCCTGGAAATATTTTTTGATTGAAAATATTGAGAAACTGCATCTGCCAATGGATGTTCGGACTGGGATTCCAACGAATATAAAAGAGAAGATAATTCCTCAATTTTTTCGTCTTTCTTCCAAACAATTTCCACCACCTTCGGTTTGCCTTCTGTGATAGTGCCGGTTTTATCGAGAATAATTGCATTGATATTTTTTGCCTGCTCCAGGCTTTCTGCGTCTTTTATCAGAATTCCGTTTTCTGCGCCACGTCCCACACCTACCATAATTGCTGTTGGAGTAGCAAGGCCAAGCGCACAAGGGCAAGCAATAATCAAAACGGTAATCATTGCCAGCAAACCGTAAGTAAGACCATTAGCGCCGCCAAAAATAATCCACACAATAAAAGAAACAATAGCAATTCCTATTACCACCGGCACAAAAATTCCTGCAATTTTATCAGCTAACTTTTGAACGGGAGCTTTACTTCCCGGCGCTTCCTCCACCATTTTTATAATGTGCGCCAGCAAAGTATCTGAGCCAACTTTAGTAGCCTCAAAAACAAAACTTCCTTTTTGATTGATGGTTCCTGCAAACACCGCGGCATCTTTCCTTTTTTCAAGTGGAATTGGTTCGCCGGAAATCATGCTTTCATCTACAAAAGAATTTCCTGAAATTACGGTTCCATCAACCGGGATCTTATCGCCCGGCTTTACCAAAAGCTGGTCTCCTATATTTACTTCAGATATTTTTATAACTTCTTCAGTCCCGTCGTTATTAATTTTAAAAACAGTTTTTGGTTGTAATCCAATTAATTTTTTTATTGCAGAAGAAGTATTTGATTTTGCTCTTTCTTCCATCATCTTTCCCAATAAAATAAATGAAATAATAACCGCTGCGGCTTCAAAGTAAACGTGAGCTTCCAGTCCCCTACTGGTCCAGAATTGCGGATACAAAGTATTGAAAACACTGAACAGATAAGCAATTCCGGTACTCAACGCTACCAGGGTATCCATGTTGACAGAACGGTGCCTGGCTTGTTTCCAGGCACTGATATAAAATTGTTTACCAAAAATAAAAACTACAGGAGTAGCCAACGCCCACATTATAAAATTGGCGAAAAGAATGTTCATAAAAACCATCCCAATCAAAACGATAGGAAAGGAAAAAATTATAGAAAGAATAGTACGTTTACGAAGTTGTTGGTAATAGGTTTGTTTTTGTTTTTCTAATTCATCTGTTATGGTTTCATTGTTCTCAATGATCAAATCGTATCCGGATGATTGAACTGATTTTTTGAAATGTTGGATATCGGCAACACCTGGAGCATATTCTACAGATGCAGATGAATTTGCATAATTCACGGCTGCTTTAATCACACCAGGCTCTTCTTTTAATGTAGTTTCCACGCTTGCAGCACATGAAGCGCAACTCATTCCTGTTACCGGAAAAGTTTTTTTAATGGTAATTACCTCTTCATCAACTTCAGGCATTTTATTTTCTTTTTAGAAAACAAAGTTCCGTTGATTATATTTCTTTGTGTTACATCCTTTTGGGAAAGGTGTATATAATTTTGGAAGCAAAAAATCTGATGATCTTCATCCGACTTTAAATATTTGAAGCCAGAAGGTAGCGGTCGGTACGCCTGGCGTCAGACCGTGGTGATATTTTCAGATCTCTCAAAAAAGTTTATGATAGATCTTTTATAAAGAAATAGAGATACTCTTATAAGCCGCTGTCTGACCTGCGGTGCCGACCG
>DASSHD010000492.1:0-15394 GCA_035693085.1 Hanamia sp.
GAATGGTACGCGCTGGTGAGAGCAATTGAATTAAAAGAATCAGATCCTTCAACTATACTACATTTGATAAACGTTGGAGATGCGGATAATGATCCCATTATACGTAAAGCATTGGCGCTTGGCGGCGATGAAGCATTTAGAGTTAACAGCGATAGCCATGATGGCTTTTTTATTGCTTCACAAATCGCTGAAGTAGCAAAACAAATTAATTACGACCTTATTTTTACCGGTAAAGAAACGATAGATTATAATGGATCTTCGATTGGTGGAATGGTTGCAGAATTATTAAATCTTCCATTTATTTCATTAGCTACGAAATTTTCTCTTGAAGGAAATGCAGCAACTGTGGAACGTGAAATTGAGGGAGGTGATGAAGTGGATGAAGTAAATCTTCCTGCTGTTGTTAGTTGCCAGAAAGGAATGGCCGAACAAAGAATTCCTAACATGAGAGGAATAATGAGCGCCAGAACAAAACCGTTAAAAGTAATGGAACCCGTGCAGGCAGATACCCTTACAGAAATAGTTTCTTTTGAATTGCCGCCTGCAAAAGCTGGTGTAAAGTTAATTCCTGCAGATCAACCGGAAGAATTGGTGAGGTTGTTGCATGAAGAAGCGAAAGTGATCTAAAGTTTAGAAAAACAGAAATATCACTTATTTGCCTGCCTACCGGTAGGTTGGTTTATTTACTGACTATTCGAAAGTTGTAATATTTTATTGATAATTTTTAATTTACAAAATGAGCGTATTAATATTTTTAGACCAGTCAGATGGCCACATAAAAAAGAATTCTTTTGAAGCTTCGTCTTATGGAACAAAGCTGGCAGAAAATTTAAACACTTCTGCGGAAGGAATTGTTCTGGGAAATGTATCTGATGATTTAGCTGCATTGGGAAAATATGGATTGAAGAAAATTCATACCGTAAAAAATGATGCACTGAATAATTTTGATGACGAGGTATTTACCCACGTCATTGCCGAGGCGGCGAAAAATATTGATGCAAAGGTGATTGTATTCTCCAACAACTTTAACGGCAAATCAATCGCACCTCGCCTATCAGTGAGATTAAAAGCAGGCCTGGTTTCCGGTGCCGTAGCCTTGCCTGAAACCACCAGTGGATTTGTAGTTAAAAAAAGTGTGTTTAGCGGAAAGGCTTTTGCGAATGTTTCGATTAAAACTGAAATAAAAATAATTTCTATAAATGCCAACTCTTACAAAATAACCGAAGGAGAAGGAACAGCAGAAGTTGCTGAATTAAATGTTGAAATCCCTCAGTCAAAAGTAAAAATAAAAGAAGTCAATAAAGTAGAGGGTGAAATTCCATTAGCAGAAGCGGAATTGGTAGTAAGCGGCGGCCGTGGATTGAAAGGTCCTGAAAACTGGGCTATCGTGACTGACCTGGCCAAAGCGCTTGGTGCAGCAACTGCATGTAGCCGGCCGGTAAGTGACAGCGACTGGAGGCCACATCATGAACATGTAGGTCAGACCGGACTTACTATTGCACCGAATTTATATTTTGCCATTGGAATTTCAGGCGCCATTCAGCATCTTGCGGGTGTAAACAGAAGTAAAACAATTGTAGTAATTAATAAAGATCCCGAAGCGCCATTTTTTAAAGCCGCTGATTACGGAATTGTTGGTGATGCTTTTGAAGTCGTTCCTAAGATTACAGAAGCTGTTAAAAAATTAAAAGGAATCAATTAGTTAAAATTTTTCAGATTATTTATATCTTAAAAAATCAAACTTTTTAAAGAAAGGCATTTAATTTTTATATTTGTTAATCAAAATAAATCCGGTAATACCGGATGAGAAAATATGAAGAAAATAGAATTGGAAATTGTGGCGCTTTCTCATAGTATTACTCAAACTCATTCTTATGCGGTTGTTTTGGGTGAAGTAAATGGATTGCGGAGGTTGCCAATTGTAATTGGTGGGTTTGAAGCTCAGGCTATTGCTGTCGCTCTCGAACGCATGCAGCCCAGTCGCCCACTTACTCACGACCTGATGAAAAATTTTATGATGGCATTTAATATTGACCTTCATGAAATTATTATTAACGATCTGCAGGAAGGAATTTTTTATTCCAAATTAATTTGCTCTTCTGATAAAGATACTATTGAGATAGATTCGCGTACCTCAGACGCAGTAGCGCTGGCAGTAAGGTTCGGATGCCCTATTTATACTTACGACAATATTCTTGACAGCGCAGGAATATTGATGGATGAGGATGAGAAAAAGAAAAAGGTGGTGGTAACTCATAGCGATGATAAAAGCGATGACCTTAAAAAAATGACTGTTCTTGAATTGGAATCTATGTTGAATGAAGTGCTTGAACATGAAGATTACATTAAAGCTGCCTCCATAAGAGATGAAATCAACAGGAGAAAAGGAAATTAAAATCTTTATCGTCCGAAATTACAAATCCTGTTTTTTTATTTGTTTACTGCTTTCTACTTCTAAATTATTTATTTTCAATTTCTGTTTTGAATGGTAGCCTTTCCAAATTGTAAAATTAATCTCGGACTTAATATTCTTCAGAAACGAGAGGACGGATACCACGATATCGAAACTGTTTTTTTCCCGTTACCATTTACAGACGCTTTAGAAATTATTACTTCCCAAAATGAAACCCAATTTAAAAATACCGGAATTTTAGCAGGCGACACTGAAAATAATTTATGCCTGAAGGCATACCGGTTGCTTAAAAATGATTATCCTCAATTGCCGGAAATAAATATGCATCTGCATAAAGCGATCCCGATCGGTGCCGGATTGGGCGGTGGTTCCGCAGATGCTACTTTTACTCTATTACTTCTGAATAGGAAATACGAACTCAACATTTCCGATTCGAAATTATCCGGCTATGCATTACAGTTAGGCAGCGATTGCCCGTTCTTTTTATTGAACAACCCCTGTCTCGCAACGGGACGTGGAGAAAAAATGGAAGAAATTGTTCTTTCACTGGCTGCGTATAAAATACTGATCGTCAATCCGGGATTCCATGTGAATACGAGAGAAATATTTCAACAAATAAAACCAGTTTTTCCGTTCAAAAAAATAAAAGAAATCATTCAACAACCTGTGGATACATGGAGAAACGAATTGAATAATGATTTTGAAAAAGTTGTTTTCTCATTACATCCCGAAATAGAAAAAATAAAAGAAATTTTGTATCAGCACAAAGCAATTTATGCGTCTATGACAGGAACAGGAAGTACTGTTTATGGGATTTTCAATAAAGAGGCGGATATTAAAATTCCAACTGAAAAGAAATATTTTAATAGATGGATTGGAAAATTAAGTTAGAAACACCAATCATAAACCGAGCGTTTGAACTTAGCAAATAAAAAACTTAAAAATTCATTCATTTACTGCAAAGAATCTTTTTGTAAATTTGCATCACAAAAGAAACAATTGAATTACAAAGTTCACATACAAAATTTCCTTTCAAAGAACCTGGATTTCTTAGATCACAGAATCTGACGATATCGCCCCGTCTCACAATTGTTTATTTGAGTACACTTTTATTTTCCTACATTTTTTAAAATTTATTTTTATGTCAGTCCAATCCACTGCATCGCAAACCGAATATTTCATTGATCTCGAAAATCAATATGGCGCTCATAATTACCATCCTCTTCCCGTTGTGTTAAAGGAAGGAAAAGGAGTTTTTGTATGGGACGTTGAAGGGAAAAAATATTACGATTTCCTAAGTGCCTATTCGGCGGTAAACCAGGGACATTGCCACCCGAAAATTATTCAGACATTAACAGAGCAGGCGCAGAAGCTAACCCTAACCAGCCGGGCTTTTCATAGCGAGCAGCTTGCGATTTTTTCCCAATTTATTACAGAATATTTTGGTTACGACAAGGTGTTGCCGATGAACACCGGCGCCGAAGCAGTAGAAACTGCTTTGAAACTCTGCAGGCATTGGGCATACAGAATAAAAAAAGTCGAAAAAAATAAAGCAAAAATAATTGTATGTAGTGGCAATTTTCATGGACGCACATTAGGAATCATCTCGTTCAGTACCGATCCTGTCGCCAAAGATGATTTCGGCCCCTATCTCCCCGGTTTTGAAACCATTCCGTACAATGATCTTCCTGCCCTTGCAGCAGCACTAAAAGATAAAAATGTTGCTGGGTTTTTAGTAGAACCAATACAGGGTGAAGCAGGTGTAAATGTTCCTGACGATGGTTATCTTTCCAAAGCAAAACAGTATTGCTCCGATGCCAATGTCTTGTTCATTGCCGATGAAATACAAACAGGCTTAAGCAGAACGGGGAAACTACTTTGTTGCGATCACGAAAATGTAAGACCTGATATTTTAATTTTGGGAAAAGCATTAAGTGGTGGCACGATGCCTGTAAGTGCTGTATTGGCTGATGATGAAATTATGCTTACCATTAAGCCAGGCGAGCATGGAAGCACTTACGGTGGAAACCCTTTGGCAGCAAGCGTTGCAATGGCGGCCCTAAAAGTTTTGAAAGACGAGAAGCTGGCCGAGAATGCAGAGAATTTAGGAAGGATTTTCAGAGAAAAATTGAAAAAAATCAATTCTCCTCATATTTTAAAAATCCGCGGAAAGGGTTTGTTGAATGCGATCATTATTGATCATGATGATAAAGAAGCCGCGTGGAATGTCTGTCTGGAATTAAAACAAAATGGGCTTTTGGCAAAACAAACGCATGGCGATATTATTCGTTTTGCACCGCCATTAATTATTACAAAGGAACAAATAATGGAATGTGTGGAGATTATTAAGAAGAGTTTGAAGGTCATGGATTAGAAGCGGATATTTATTTCATATCTCCAGATCCAAAGACTAACGGAAGAAGATCAGCAGCATTTTTAATTACATAAACTTTTCCCTCCAAACCGCTTAAAATAATGCGAATAGGATTCCTGGTTCTTTCCTGGAATTCTACAAAAGATTGCCTGCAAATTCCACAGGGACTGATTGGCCGGTCACTTTTTCCATTAATATTATTATAAGAAATAGCGATTGTTTCAATTCCTACGCCCGGAAATAAAGATGATGCCGTTGACATTAATGTTCTTTCTGCACAAATGCCTGCAGGGAAAGAAGCATTTTCCTGATTGGTGCCACTTACTGTTTTTCCATTTACCAATTTAGCGAAAGCTCCTACCCTAAAATTGGAATAAGGTGCATAAGCAAATTGTGTTACTTTCCTCGCTTCTCTTAATAAATCCGCATCTTCTTCATTCAATTCATCTATGCTATCATAAACCTGGAAATCGAATTTAAACTCCTCTTTATTCATTGGTATTACTTTTAATTAATATAATTTTTTGAAAATTACAATTTTTGGATTTGATTATCATTTTATTTCAAAATTGAAAAAAGCCAGAATGATAGTTATACTTCCCTCCGGATGAAAATGTGTATGATTTTAATTTGAGCTGAAGCTCAAATGCCTTCTGCCACGAATTACACAGAATTACACGAACCTGCCTTAGCCGGCAGGCAGGTTAAATTTGTTACACAAATTCATCCAGTGTACAGTATAATTCTGAAAATAAAAATTTATGTTATTTGTACGTTTACTGCGACATAAAATAAAAATAAAACTTCTTTTTGGCATACCCGGACAGATTTGTCCATAAAAAAAGCCGCATAGAAATGCGGCGTTTGTTAAGAACCAATTAGGTTCTGTAACCCCCAAAGAAAACAAGTTGAAATATTTATATTTATTTTAATGCAATCATTTTTACATCGCTAAATTGTACTATTCCATTGCTGTCAACGTGTTTTAAACGATAATATGATTCTTTAGACTGAGTAGTGACCTTGTCAAAACATCCATAACAATCGCAATCCGTTTTAGAAGGATCAGGTCCCATTACCATAGCAACTGTTTTGAAGTTTTTACCATCATTACTTTTTTCCACTTCAAAATAATTAGTGGAAGCATCCTTTTCAGTTGACCAGTTGATATCCACTTTATTTTGATTTTTAACAACATGAAAATTAATAATATTAATCTTTTGTTGTGGTGCATTTTGGGCGAAACACCCAAATGATAAGGCTGAGAATATAATTACAGCAGCCATCCTGAATAACATAATTTTTTTCATTGTATAATTTTTTTAAAAATTAATTTTTACAATGAATATTAGAAAACGGGTTTCAATAAAATTTGGACTTTTGATTGCAACAAAAATTACAATTGATCTTCAGGGATAAATCCCATTTACGTATTTAATATATAGTTCTATTTTTTTGCCATTACATAACTAAACTGTGGGTTTTCCGGCAACCCTTTCAAAGAAGATAACTTTTGAATTTGAAAGTAGATAAGCAGAATTGTATAATATATATTCCCGCAGTTAATATTGTAATTCATTTCTTGTGTTTGAAATTAAAAAATCCGGTTTTACAGGTTGGTCAGATTTTTCAGAGAAAGGAGGATTGGGAGGTAAAAATGAATGCAGAGGTAAAAGGCATTCACAATCATAGTGCAAACATAGAGTGCATTTTCGGAATTTGCAAGGCAGTAAAATTACTATTTCCTTAATTTTAGTTTATTTTTAAATAAAATAATTAAATATAAAATATTTTCTAAATAGTCAAGTTAAATAAGTTAATATAAATCACAAGAATAATAATAAAATTTAAATTATTTTTAATTCAATAAAAATATCTGGAGTTATTCCAATAATAATTTATCTAAAAACAAATACTGACACAATTACGTACTAATTCGTTTTCTGAATTTAATTTTTTAAATAATATTAAATTAAAAATTTGAAAAACTCATTTTAGTATTAACTTTTATCTGAAATTAATTTTTAAATAAAATAAAAGTCAATATAGAATCAATAGTATATTAATGATCAGCATATTAATACATAACAAATGTCATTTTATCATGTTTTAAAAAAAATTACATTTTAACCCTAATTCCTGTGCAAATGTTTTATATTAATGTTACATAAATATTAAATAATAACTATTAATCTGCTTATAATGATATATTTACGACATAATAATAATACTATAAATATTAGTCAACCAATTCTTTTAGTTAATTTTTGACTTGCTAATTGGTTTAGTAGGAAGAATCTTACCTTTGTTAAGCTTTTATATATAAAAATCAAAATGAGAAAAAATTTTTTGATTTATATTGTTGTAACATCAGCATTTTTGTCATGCTCCTCTCCTAAAGATTTGGAGTACATAGATTATCAAAATTTTTCAATTCAGAACCTGGGCTTTAACAATTCTACCGTAAGCCTGGACATGAAATATTATAATCCTAATAATTATGGAATGCAATTGAAAAATACAGATCTTGATATTTTTATAAACGGAAATTTATTGGGTCACAGTTCCTCGGATAGTCTTATCCATATCCCCAGAAGAGATACTTTTAATATCCCGGTAAAATTTAATGTGAACATGCAGAGCTTTTTCAAGAATGCTTTGAGTACACTTTTTGGAAAAGAAATATTGGTAAAACTTACCGGCAGAGTAAGAGTTGGTAAAGCTAATATATTCAAAAGTTTTCCGGTAAATTATGAGACAAAAGAAACCTTTTCTTTATTTTAATTTACATTAGGGTGGCGATGAAAGCACCTCCGACTGCTATATGAAAATCATTTAATGCTTCTGTTCTTTGCAGTATATGAAATTCGAAAAAATCACTTTGATACTGATTTGGTAGAATCCGGTTGCATTGGCTTTTGATACCTGCATGGAGGAGGAAGCCTTTTCAATGCATCAGGTTCGGCGGTTACATCGTCTGCATCGTAGCCCATGTTGGCTAAAGCAGTTTTGATATTTTCTATGTTTGTCCTGTCAGTGTACCATACCACAGTAACTGTATGCCTCCTGTAATCAGCTCTTACGGATGAAATCCCATATTGATGCACCAAAAAATTTTCAATGCCTGTCTTACAAACATCTTCCGTTACTCCGGGAGTTTGTATCACAGCTTTCTGAATAGCTTTTTGTTGTGCAAATGATACGTTAGAAAAAGCAGCAAAAGCTAAAAATCCAAGAATTAATGCCTTCATAGATTGTATTTTTTACGAATTTACAAACTTCCCTTCCAATTAGCCGGATCCTGTCGCCAGTTTAACAACGCCTTTTGACCATCTTCAGATATTGAATTCGTCTCAATAGCTAAAGCAATTAAAGAATCATAATCAGTTAATGACTTTAAAGTAAGATTATATTTTTCAAATGATTTTTTTGCAGTTTCAAATCCATAAGTGAAGATTGATACCATTCCTTCCACTTCCAATCCTTCGCTCTTTAGAACATCAACTACCTGTAAACTACTCTTACCTGTAGATATTAAGTCTTCAACCACTACTACCCTTTTCCCTGCTTCATAATATCCTTCCACCTGGTTGCTCAGGCCATGTTCTTTAGGTTTTGGCCTTACATAGATGTAGGGTAACTTTAATTGATCTGCAGCCATAGCTCCCCACGGAATACCTGCAGTTGCAACACCTGCAATCATCTCAGCATTTTCAAAAGATTGAAATATAACATTACACATTTCAGATTTTATAAAATCTCTTATAAAAGGAAATGAAAGCGCTTTCCTGTTATCGCAATAAATCGGGCTTTTCCATCCACTGGTCCAGGTAAAAGGTTTACCAATACTTAGTTTTATTGCATTTATTTGGAGAAGTTTTTCAGCAATTGCTTTTTTATCAGTCATAATGCGAAGATAATAAACCGTGCAGGAATCATGTATGATAAAGATTTTATAAAACTGAAGGCTGCTTTTTTCAAACATTTTACTCTGATAAGGGCGGCTGGTGGATTAGTAAAAAATAAGGAAGGAGAAATTTTATTGATATTCCGGCTTGGAAAATGGGATTTGCCAAAAGGCAAATTAGAGGAAAATGAAACATTAGAGGAATGCGCTATAAGAGAAGTGCAGGAAAAAACAGGGTTACGTAAGTTAGAGCTCAATAATCTGATTAAAATTAGTTATCACATTTATACACAATTTGGAAAGCGTATTTTAAAAGAAACTCACTGGTATGCAATGAATGCAACTGAAGATGAAAAATTAATTCCCCAGGCGGAAGAAGATATCACAAAAATTGTTTGGTCGAAAAAAGGAGATTTGGAAAAATATTTTTTAAATAGTTATCCTACTATTGTGGAAATATTAAAAAATGAAAATTGATATTACCCAAAATTTTTTATGTAAATAATAGAAGTTGAAAAGCATTGCGGTTTTCAACAAATTTTTCCAATACTAAAACCCTCTCTTCGCGTCAAAATTTTCCAATTCTTTTGCTACGGCATTTAAGAAAGTAGAACCTAAAGCGCCATCAATAATTCTATGATCATAGCTTAATGAAAGATACATCATGTGGCGTATGGCAATACTATCGCCCTGTTCGGTTTCAATTACTACCGGACGTTTTTTGATAACGCCAACAGCGAGAATAGCTACTTGTGGCTGATTAATTATTGGCGTTCCCATAATACTTCCAAAAGTACCTACATTAGTAAGAGTAAAAGATCCATCGGCAGTGTCATCTGGTTTTAATTTGTTATTTCTCGCAGCATTTGCCAGGCCATTTACCTGTTTGGTAAGCCCTGTCAGGTTTAACTGGTCAGCGTTTTTAATTACCGGAACTATTAAATTTCCTGATGGCATTGCAGTTGCCATACCTATATTGATATCCTTTTTGATGATGATACGATCTCCATCTACACTGCTGTTGATGATGGGGTATTTCTTAATACATTTTACAATCGCTTCCAAAAATAATGGCGTGAAAGTAATTTTTTCTCCTTCTCGTTTTTCATAATCCTTCTTAACTTTTTCGCGCCACAAAACGAGATTGGTAACATCACATTCTGTAAAACTGGTAACATGTGCACTTGTATTCTGGCTGTCAATCATGTGCCTGGCAATCATCTTGCGCATGCGATCCATTTCAATGATCTCTACATTCCCTGTATAAACAGTAGGAGCATATTCGTGACTGGAAGTTGTTGCCGTAACCTCGTGAACCTCAGTTGAGTGTTGAGGTTGTTGTATTTTTTGTTGGGATGCAGTCTTCCTGTTCCCAAGATAAGCCATGATGTCTTTTTTGCTAACTCTTCCATCCTGACCCGTGCCTTCCATGTTTTCCAATTCGCTCATAGAGATTCCTTCACTCGCGGCAATGTTCAACACCAAAGGAGAATAAAAACGAATTCCTGAACTTCCACTACTTATTGGCTTCCCTTCTTCAGCCTGATAAGGAACTTCCTCCATCACTTCAGCTTCTTCATGTTCTTCCGGAGATTTTTGTGGTACAAAAATATTTTCAGAAGTGTCTCCAACGGTATTGATTCTTGCAATTACTTTTCCTATCGGCACAACATCATTTTCATTATAAAGAATCTCAGCGATTGTCCCTTCAGCAGTAGAAGGTACTTCGCTATCTACTTTATCAGTGGCAATATCAAGCACGGTTTCATCCATGTCCACTTTATCTCCCGGCTTTTTATGCCATTTCAATATAGTGGCTTCCATGATGCTTTCTCCAAGCTTGGGCATTACCAAATCTACCATGCTCATAAAAATAATTTAAGATTAAACAGAATGAATAAAAGTATTATCAAAAGTAAGTAAAACGATTTAGTTAATTAGCTAATTGGCTAATCAGCTAATTAAAATAATTACTTCGCCAATATTTTATGCCCCATTTTATCCCTTTTAGTCTGCAGGTATTTTTCATTGTATTTATTGGGATGTATCTCTATAGGAACTGTGTCAACTATTTCAAGTCCATAACCAAAGAGCCCTGCTCTCTTTTTAGGATTATTACTTATGAGTCTTAATTTTGTGATATTCAATTCTCTCAAAATCTGTGCACCCACACCATAATCCCTTTCATCCATAGAGAAACCTAATTTTATGTTTGCTTCCACAGTATCTAATCCCTGCTCCTGGAGCTGATAAGCCTTTAATTTATTAAGAAGTCCAATGCCTCGCCCTTCCTGATTCATATACAATACTAATCCTTTTCCTTCAGCCTGAACCATTTTCATCGCATTATGCAATTGATCTCCGCAATCACAACGAAGTGAACCGAGAATATCCCCGGTCATACAACTCGAATGCACTCTTACAAGCACAGGTTCGTCTTTTTTCCAATCACCTTTTTTAAGCGCCATGTGTACTTCGCCGGTGTTTAATTGAGTAAATGCTATCAACTCAAAATCTCCATATTTAGTGGGCATTTTCACCCTTACTTCTTCTTTTATAAGAGTTTCTCTTTCTAATCTGTACGCAATTAAATCTTTAATGGAAACGAGTTTCAGATCATATTTATTAGCAATTTCCCGGAGTTGGGGTAGCCGCGCCATTGTTCCGTCTTCATTCATAATTTCTACAAGGACTCCGGCTTCGCCATGTCCTGCAAGCATTGCCAGGTCAATCGTTGCTTCTGTATGGCCTGCTCTTCTCAAAACCCCTCCATTCTTTGCACGTAGAGGAAATATATGCCCTGGCCTTCCCAGATCTTCAGGTTTAGTCTTTGGATCAATGATCGCCTGCACGGTTTTCGCCCTATCGTGTGCAGAAATTCCTGTTGTGCAACCATGACCCAAAAGATCAACACTTACCGTAAACGGAGTAGCGTGAAGCGCGGTATTTTTATTCACCATCAAATCAAGTTGAAGTTCATCACATCTTTTTTCGGAAATAGGCATGCAAATCAATCCCCTTCCATGTTTACTCATAAAATTAATTATCTCAGGAGTCACATTTTTTGCAGAAGTAATAAAGTCCCCTTCATTTTCACGATCTTCATCATCCACCACTATTACCAGCTTGCCTTTTTTAATATCATCAATGGCATCTTGTATTTTATCCAACATATATTTTAATTAAAATGCAAAGATAATTCATTTAAAAAAAGGCTTTACAATGTACTCTTAAAGATTAACGAATCGGAGAATGAATTCAAAAATGAAAATCATGGTTATTTGTTGGTTAACTGTAGAGACAGATTGCAATCTGTCTCTACATTATAATTTAATATTTATCGCTGCCACAAAATTTGTTCCTGCCATTGGGAAATAATAATTCTCTACAGTAAGATTTCCGCCGGAAATATAATTATAAGTATATCCACTGGATTCGTATAATTTATTAAATACATTATTCACCTGGAAAATTAAATTCACATTCTTTAAAGCTTTTTTCAAAATTGTGTAAGAGAATTTCACATTCTCCACAAAATACGGATCCACACTCCTGCTGATGTGTGATGTGTTATCCAGGAATTGTCTCCCCACATATTTTGATTGAAAATTAATTTCCCCGTTTTTTACAGGAATAAAATTTACTCCTGCAGCAGCAACCTTATCCGGTGAAAAAGAAATATCAGTATTATGGTAAATATTCTCTTTTTGCAATCCGTTGTCATAATCATCTATATATTCTGTAAAAGTTTTTATTTTATTTTGGCTGAAAGAAATATTCCCGGAAAAATTAAGCCATTTCTTAATAATGGCACCGGCTTGTAACTCAATACCGGCGCGGTAACTTTCGGGCGTATTAGTCCTGGTGTATGCACCCACATCATTTATCTTTCCGGTGTTTACTAACTGATTGTGATAATACATATAATAGAATGTAGCTCCATAATTAAATATTTCACTCTTTTTTTCCATACCTAATTCTACATCATATAATATTTCCGGTTTAGGAATTTGGTTGACACCGGCTTCAAAATCATCACGATTAGGTTCTTTAGCGGCAACAGAAAAAGAGAGATATGCCTGGTAATTATTTTTATTAAAAGAAATACCTGCTTTAGGATTGAAAAAAGAATAATCCTTATTAATATTAATTCCGGGATTATCATCGAAACCATTGATCTTATATTTTATAAAGCGTCCCTGCACATCTACGAATCCTGTAAAACCAGATCCCAATGATTGCATCACTTTTGCATACAAATTCAAGTCTTTTTTAGTAGCGGGGCCATTAAAATATTTATAGTCTTTCGGAAACCCTTGCTGTGCCCATGTTACAATATCATAATGCCGGCCGTCGTATTCAGTAATGCCGCCACCAAAAGTTAGCTGGGTTTTATTTTTATGATATTGCAAAGAGAAAACGGATCCATAAAAATAATTATTCAGCCATAATCTTCTTATCAAATTGGTTGAAGTAATTGTATCAGTTCCAATAATCACATTGGGTAGATAATAATCGCTGAAAAGCTCGCCGGCTCTGTATTCTTCGTAATATCCTTTTCCTCTTGAAAGAAAAGCTGCTACGTTATAACTTAAGGATGAATTGATCTTGTGATTGTAAAAAAGCTGGTAATGTGTTTGAATATAATTATCAGTTTCATTTGCATAAGGCGAACCGGGTTTCTCAGTTCCCGCAGGATTGTAAGTGCGGTCACTGTCGAGATAACTTTCCGGAACGCCATACCACGCCTGGTAAGTCTTTTCTTTTCCGCTTATGATATTAAAACGCAGAGAACTTTTCTCATTAATGTATGCTGCGCTAAAGTATAATGATTTCAAATTGGAAGTTGCACGATCAATATACCCATCACTTGAAATATGGGAAACTCTTGCATCAATTAAAAAATGATGTGCCAGCAAACCGGTTCCGAATTTCAAAGTGTTTTTCCAGGTGTTAAAAGATCCGAAACTGTTATTTAATTCTAAGTATTTTTCTTTATTTACTTCGTTAGTAGAAAGATTGATGGTAGCTCCAAAAGAGCCGGCACCATTAGAAGAAGTGCCCACGCCGCGCTGTATCTGAATAGAATTCAGCGATGAAGCCACATCCGGCAAATCCACGAAAAAAGTACCCTGGCTTTCAGCGTCATTATAAGGGATCCCATTGAGTGTTACATTAATTCTTGTAGCATCGGTACCACGAATAGATATTCCGGTATAACCTACTCCATTTCCTGCATCCGATTCTACTACTACAGAAGGAGTTTGATTTAAAATGAATGGCAAATCCTGTCCCAAATTTACTTTGGCTATTTGTTCCGCACTAAGATTTGTTTTTGTAAAAGGCGCTTTATCGGCAGCTCTAATTGAAGTTACTTCTATATTATCCAACATTAAGGTATCACCAAATTTATGAGCAGAAGTATCCTGCGCCCGAGCTGAAAATTGTAATATAGAAAGTGGAAAAATTAAAAATAAATTTTTCATGTTTGTAATTTTATAACAGGAACAATACATGAAAAAGAAGGCAGGTAAAGGTATTCATCCTCCCTTCGCAGGCATTATCCTGATCAGGTATGCGGGTTTTATCTCAGCATCCGGCCAAAGGCGGGAGCACCCCGGTAAATAATTGTTTTTAAAATGCAAAGATATGAAAGGCTAAAATGATTTTATGAAATAATTAATTGAAAAATAAAAATTAGAATCACCCATATTTGTCATTTTACTGTTGTATCTAATTCGTGGCAATTGGAGTAATCTGTGGTTAGTAGGTAAAAAAAATTTGTAACTTTTCATTTCTAATTTCGTTACACGAAAAAAACATCATGAAGTATCTTTTATTTTTTCTATTTACCACATTTGCAATCAAGTCATCCGGACAAACTATTATTGATGATAAAAATGCTGAGGTAAGAAATGTGGCTCCCTTTTCGGGAATAAAAGTCTCAGGAGGTATTGATGTTTATTTGTCACAAAGCAATGATTATGCTTTGGCAGTAAGCGCTTCAGAAGATAAGTATCGTGATAACATTAAAACTGCAATAAATAATGGTGTGCTAACGATATACTATGATGGTGGTACTCTCAGGTATAACAACAACCGCCGGCTACGTGCTTATGTTTCATTCAAAACTCTTGAAAGTCTTGAAGCATCTGGTGCCAGTGATTTTATAATTACCGGGAATTTTATATCCAACAGCGTTAAAGTAAAATTGTCCGGAGCGTGTAATATCAAAGGCCCTGTGAACATTGATGATCTTCAACTTAATATCAGCGGCGCCTCTACCGTAAAAATAAATGGTAATGTGCAGAATATGAAAATAGAAGCAAGTGGTGCCAGTGATGTAAAAAATTATGAACTTGTAGTTGATAATTGCGTGGCAGATCTTTCAGGCGCAAGCGATGTAAAAATTACAATCAATAAATCTTTATCTGTAAAAGCAAGCGGCGCAAGTTCTTTTTATTATAAAGGAAATCCTGAAAGAAAAGATGTAAGTTCAAGTGGCGCCAGCAATATATCACAGAGGGATTAAAACATTTGGAAATTAATTGATTTTAACCCACTGCCATCCGAACTTTTTTCAAAAGAGTCGGTTTGACTCAATGAAAATATTGATTTTACTACATTTGCCAATAGATTTATCAGAATAAAAGTCCCTTATTAGAAACTAAAAGATCTCTGACTATTTGGCTTATTTGGC
>DASSHD010000493.1:0-2666 GCA_035693085.1 Hanamia sp.
ATCGTTTCAAATTGAATTGTCTGAATGAAAAATTTTTATTAAAAAAAATGAGTTCAGGTAAAATATCTCCATCAATTACCAAAAGGCCGAAACAACCATACCGGGCTCCGATAGCAACTACTTTTTTTAATTCTAACTCGCCTTCCTATTTTGCGGAAATGCTCTCTGCTACATGCCTGCAATCTTACGGCTTATTTAATCCAATAAAAGTAAATTCGCTGATCAATAAAATACTGATGAATAAAAATATTTCTGAAGTAGATCAAATGGCAATTGCCGGAATACTCTCCACTCAATTGCTTTATAAAATGTTTGTAAAAGATCCAATTACTACAACTATAGATAAACTGGGGAATTTAAAAATTATTTTAGAATCGTGATCTTATGAATTTTGACCTTAGTAATAATAGAAACGGGACAATATCGTTAACTCTTTCATTGGTAATTAAAAGAACAACTAATTTGTTAATCATTACTGGCAACTTAAAATTAGCCGAATAATCATGTGTGGTATCATAAGCATCATCAATAAAACGGGTATCAAAGTAGAATATAGCCTGCTTGAAAATATGGCCGTGACAATTCATCATCGTGGCCCTGATGATGATGGAGTAATGATAGACGGGCCGATAGGATTTTTTCATAAACGTCTTTCAATTATTGATATATCAAGTGGTCAGCAACCAATGACATTTAATAATTGTACTATTGTTTTTAATGGGGAAATTTACAATTACATTGAATTAAGGGATGAGCTAAAAAAGAATGGCCACTCATTTCAAACTACATCTGACACAGAAGTTATCCTGCATCTCTATGCCGAATATGGAAATGATTTTGTAGATCTTCTGAATGGAATGTTCGCTTTTATTATTTATGATAAAAACCAAAATAAGTTCTTCATTGCAAGGGACCATTTTGGTATTAAACCTTTATACTGGTATCAAGATAATAAAATAATAGCCTTCGGTAGTGAAATAAAAGCATTGTTTGCCCATCCCTATATTAAAGCTGTTGCTGATAATGATAATTTATATGAATACCTCACTTTCCAATTCATAATGGGCGAAGGAACCATGTTCAAAAATATTTATAAAATACTTCCTGGTCATTTTATGTTCATAGATTTAAAAACCTGGGATATCAAATACGAGAAATATTGGGAACCCATTTTCAAAATTGACCAGTTTCACACAGAAGAATATTTTATTGCAGAACTTAAAGCAATTCTAGAAGAAACTATCTCTCAACAATTGCGTAGTGATGTTCCTTTAGGAACCTATTTGAGTGGAGGTATTGATTCATCTTTGGTTACTATCATGGCTTCCCGACTTCTTAATAAACCTATTAAATCCTTTAGTGGCGCTTTTAAAGAAGGTCCTGAATTTAACGAATTAAAATATGCACGCATAGCTGCAAACATTGCAAATGCTGAGTTATTTGAAATTTTTCCTACTGAACAGGAATTTATTGACCTGATTCCAAAATTAATTTATCATCTTGACGAACCCGTAGCCGGACCGGGCGTTTTCCCCCAGTATATTGTGTCAAATCTTGCATCAAAATATGTAAAAGTAATTTTGGGTGGGCAAGGAGGTGATGAAATATTTGGCGGCTACACGAGGTATCTTGTTGCCTACCTCGAGCAGGCTCTCAAAGGCGCTATTTACGAATCGAACGAAGAAGCTGAACATATCGTTTCATTAGAATCCATTTTACCCAATCTTCCTACACTCAGGCAATATGTTCCAATGATGAAAAACTTTTGGAAAGAGGGCACGTTTGAACCCATGGACCGAAGGTATTTTCACCTGATAGACCGGATGGATTCTACCGGCGAATTTTTCCATAAGGATTTTATAAGGGAATGCAAAAGTGAAGCAATATTTAATAAATTTTCATTTTATTTTAATAACCCCGACACCAAAAGCTATTTTAATAAAATGACTCATTTCGATTTGTTCGGTAGCCTTCCGGGTTTACTACAGGTCGAAGATCGTGTAAGCATGTCCGTTTCTATAGAATCAAGAGTTCCTCTGCTTGATAAAAGGATTGTGGATCTTATTTCCAGGATGCCTGCAGGTATGAAATTCAAAGGTGGTGAAATGAAATATCTTTTGAAAAAAACAATAAAAGATATTATGCCGCCGGAAATTATGAATCGAAAAGACAAAATGGGATTCCCTGTTCCACTGCATATTTGGTCAAAGAATAAAGCAAAAGGGTTTATCATGGATACTTTGTTATCTAAAAAAGCAAAAGAAAGGAACATGATCAATACTGAATATGTAGAAAAATTAATTAACGCCGAAGAACCTTTTAGCAGAGGCCTATGGGGGCTTTTATCGCTGGAATTATGGTATGGGCAGTTTATTGATAAATAGCCTGGCGCCGATTTACGTTTTCATTATTCTTAAATGCATAAAAGAAATTCCAGTTATTTGTTTATTTACTGGTGAATGCATAAGTATAAAGGAGATGTATTTTGAAAATGTTCCAATATCCCAGACTTAATATAAGTTGTCCGAGACGATAAAATAGTCCAATGATTGCTCACCAAAAAATTGTATTCTGACTGCATAGGGATCTCGTTTATTTGTTGCTTCACTTCTGGAATTATAAGAAATGCATCAGAGGTGATATTAAAAAAAGTTATAGAAATACAT
>DASSHD010000494.1:0-2292 GCA_035693085.1 Hanamia sp.
ATAAAACAAAACTGACAACAGTTGCAGATTATATTAATTACTATACGGATCAAATAGGAGGATTAGACAGTTCAGAATTTTATAGTAAAAATTATGCAAGTTTGTACCGTTTCACTTATAGAAAAGTAAACGCATTGAGGGTTAGAAGTACGCTTTCCAAAAAATGGAATGAAAGTAACAGTACTAACTTCTCACTCTATTACAGAAATTCATCCATAGGCCAAAATCCTTTTTATTATATCGCTAATATTGCAGATAATCCCTCCGCAGCTACAGGTCAAATTAATGATGACGCATTTCATAGTTATGGAGCTATTGTGCAACATTCAAAAAAATTCAATTCAATTAATACGAAATGGATCACAGGTGTGAGTGTTGATTATAGCCCGGCAACCTACCTGGCACAGTTAATAAATATAGATAAAGATGCAAACGGAGTTTATTATCAGTACCAGTCAACCGATAGTATTCTTACTAATTACAGAGTTGATCTGTTGAATACCGCCGCTTATACGCAATTAGAATATAATCCTGTTACTAAATTAAGAATTGTACTTGCAGCCCGTTACGATCGCCTGGATTATAAATTTGATAACCACTTACCACCGGGTGCCTACTCAGGCGCTCCGGACGCTTCCAATCATTTTGATCATTATTCTCCTAAAATCGGACTCACCTATAATTTTGGTAATAACACAGGAATATACACGAATTACAGTGTTGGTTTTGCGCCGCCAAATATCACGGATTTATATACAGGTGTACAAGTGCCTACTTTAAACCCATCCTCCTATAATAATTATGAAATAGGCGGCTGGTTTTCTTTTGCAGAGGCGAAAGGACACGCGGAAGCATCCATATATGATCTTCAGGGCAAAAATGAAATTGTAAGCACTCAATTGGCTAATGGCAGTTATATCAATGAAAATACGGGCGAAACCAGTCATAAAGGAATAGAATTAAATATAAAATATGCCCCTGTAAAAGATATTCATTTGCGTGTAGGTGGCACCGTTGCAAAACATAAATATGTGGACTTTGTTCAACAGGGAAAAAGTTTTAATGGCAATGATATGCCACAAGCTCCTTCATATATAATGAACGGAGAAATAACCTATAAGCCCCATTATTTTAATGGATTTAGAATAGCAATAGAAAGCCAGAGCATGGGTTCTTATTTCACAAATCCTCAAAACACTTCAAAATATAATGGATTTACAGAGTTCAATGCAAGAATGGGATACGCATTTAAACATTTTGAAACATGGATTAATTGGATAAACGTAACCAATAAAAATTATGCAGTAACTGTAGAAAAAAGTGCTTACGGCACCTCATACAGGCCAGGACAATTAAGCACAGTCAATATAGGAGTTGCTTATCACCTTGGTCAAAAATAAAAATGAAGGTAAAAACAGTAAAACGCTGCATTTACTTTTAAAAACTTAAATCATGAAAAAAAATATTTTTTTATTACTTATTAGTATCGGATTTATTTTCCAATCCTGCTTTAACAGTGAAAAGAAGATAAATATTAGTGCTTCAAAGGCAATGCAGATAGACACTTCAGAAGGATCATGCCCTTTTCTCACAAAAGATGCAAGCGGGAATATTGTATTAAGCTGGATCAAAAAAACAGATTCAACGACTTCGGTATATTGTTATGCGGTTTCAAAAGATAAAGGAAAAACTTTTGATAAAACAGTTGAAATTCCCGGTAGCAGCAACATCCATCCGCATGGAGAAAATTTGCCAAAAATAGTCTTCAACCCAAACGGCGAAATTATTGCTGCTTGGGCCTCAGCAAACCCAAATTCCAAAAACCAATATTCAGATGTAGTATTTTATTCTCAATCTTTTGATCACGGAGCTACGTGGAGCAAAGCAGAAAGATTAGTAAAAGATACTGATGGTTACGACCAGCGTTATTTTGATATGGCAGTATTACCAAATGGAAATATTGGTATCATCTGGCTTGATAACAGGAAGAAAATTTCAGGTGAGGGGTCAGCTTTGTACTTTGCTGAAACTACTGGCAATTCTGGTTTTGCGAATGAAAAACTAATAAGCGAGCCTTGCTGTCCATGTTGCAGAACTGATTTTTTTGTTGACAGTAAAAAAAATATTCACATCCTTTACAGAGCGATCATCAACGATAGTATCCGCGATATGGTAACTGCAGTTTCTACAAATAATGGAAAAACATTTTCTACTCCTGAAAGAATCAGTGATGATAACTGGGTGATTAACGGTTGCCCGCATACCGGCCCTGCAATGACTGAAAATAAATAT
>DASSHD010000495.1:0-2699 GCA_035693085.1 Hanamia sp.
TGATGATGATTGTTCCAGTAAATGCCGATATAAGTAAAGCTGAGGATGTAGCTTATGAACTTTGGCAGCAAGGGTTTTAGGGCTTCAAAAGTATTTCCTTCGGGAGCATGTAATTCCAAAACCATGATGGTAATAAGAATGGCAAACACGCCATCGCTGAATGCCTCTACTCTTCCTGTGCTCATAATTTTATTTAAAGTGAAGAATTAAAGATATTTATTTCAGTTTCAATTTAATGATAAACAGATAAGTAACCCGAAATATTTTTTGCGATTCATTTTTAAAGTTATCGTTCTTTGGCAGTAAACCAACTTTTATTAAAGATTTTTATTTTAAGTGAGCAAATGCCAGATGCTGCGCAAAAGCCCAACTCCAGATGAAGAAAACTTATATTTGTGAAATAAGATACCAACACAAAAAGATTAAATTTTATAAATGAATTTAACGATTGAAAATATACTATTAGTTGGATCCTTATTACTTTTTATAAGCGTCATCGCAGGTAAGACTTCCTATAAGTTTGGTGTTCCGGTTTTGTTGCTTTTTTTAGCGATTGGAATGTTGGCTGGTTCTGAAGGAATTGGAGGGGTTCATTTTGATGATCCGAAACTTGCACAATTTATTGGCATTGTATCTCTCAATTTTATTTTGTTTTCGGGTGGTCTGGATACCAACTGGACTTCTGTAAAACCAATTTTCCGGCAGGGACTCGTCTTGTCCACTTTAGGGGTTTTATTGACTGCAGTTTCCATCGGGACATTTGTATGGCTCGTAACAGACTTCACCATTTATGAAAGCATGCTGTTAGGTTCTATCATTTCATCAACAGACGCTGCGGCAGTATTTTCAATATTACGCTCAAAAAACCTTTCTTTAAAATCTAATCTCAGGCCAACATTAGAATTAGAAAGCGGGAGTAACGACCCGATGGCTTATGTGTTAACTATTGTATTTTTGACGTTGGTAATGCATCCGGATCAAAACCTCGGCTCAGTCATTCCTTTGTTCTTGCGCCAAATGCTTCTGGGTGGAGCCGCAGGTTTTATATTTGGAAAGGTAAGTAAATTCATAATTAATAAAATCAATCTCGACTTTGAAGGGCTTTATCCGGTTTTGGTAATAGCCCTGATGTTTATCACATTTTCTATGACTGATTTCGTAGGTGGCAATGGTTTTCTTGCTATCTACATCTGCGCGGTTTTTCTGGGCAACCAGGATTTGATACATAAGAAAACAATTCTACGAATGTTTGACGGTTTGGCATGGCTGATGCAAATCGTTTTGTTCCTGACCTTGGGTTTGCTTGTTTTTCCCTCGCACATACTTCCGGTATTCGGTATCGGGCTTCTTATTTCACTGTTCTTAATTATTGTGGCGCGCCCGCTGAGTGTCTTTATCAGTTTAATTTTCTTCAAAATGAAATTGAGAAGGCGTTTGTATATTTCGTGGGTTGGATTGCGTGGCGCAGTGCCGATCGTTTTTGCTACCTATCCGCTGCTGGCAGGAATTGAAAAGGCAGATATGATTTTCGATATTGTATTTTTTATTTCTGTAACTTCTGTGCTAATCCAGGGAACCACACTTCCCATAGTTGCGAAATGGCTACACGTTGCCTTGCCTGAAGATGAAAAACCCTTTTCAGGGACGGAGAAATTTATTCCCGACATTCCGAAAAGCTCAATGAAAGAAATTGAAGTTACTCCTGGTTGCTATGCAGCGGATAAAAAGATTGTAGATTTAGGTTTTCCGGAAAACACTTTCATTGCAATGATTAAACGCAATCACGCATATTTAGTTCCAGACGGTTCAACCGTTATTGAAGCAAATGACACTTTAGTTGTGCTCTCCGCGAATGAGGATGAATTTAAAAAAGTTGTAGAATGTTTAGACGTTCCCATTTTTTCTAAAAAAAATTTAACCGAATGAAGAAAAGATTTATCATACTTATAGATTTTTCGGAATACTCGGGCAACTTATTAAGGTATGCTTATGACTGGAGCCTTCAAATAAATGCTGAACTTCTTCTGGTGCATCAGTCAATAGTGGTAGTACCGGCATTTGCCGGGAGCGAAGCCAAAGTAAGAACGACAAAGGAAACTAATGATGAAACGTTACACAAACTAAAAGAATTGGCGAATTCCATATTACCATCTTTAGATAAAGCTTCATATTCAGTTTCTGAAAATCAATTGCAGTTTACTTTGCCGAAGCTTTTAGCAGAACCGTTTGAACACTTAATATTCGTTGGGTTAAAAGGAACAGCCTTAATCAAAAAAATATTTCTGGGAAGTGTGGCGATCCAGGTTATTGACAATACAAATAATATAGTTGTGGCAATGCCGGAAGAAATTTCCAAATTTTCGCACGAAAAAATATTTGTAGCAGTTACTGAAAGACACCCGTTAAATATTTTGCAATTAAACAACTTCCTTAATTTTTTAGATGAAGGAACCACAAGCATTACCTTTTTTAATTTGGTACAACCAAACGAAAAAACAAAAGAGATTGAAAAGCATTTGAACGATTTATCAAAACTCTTTGCTGAAAGATATAAAACAACCTTTGCTATTTACCAGGGAAATAATTCTTTCGAAGAAATTAAGAAAGTAATCAACAATAAAATTAATGAATTACTGATTGTTCAGAAGGGCTCGCGTCTATTGACCGACCAGCTTTTCAGGAAATTTTTGATAAACGAA
>DASSHD010000496.1:0-5781 GCA_035693085.1 Hanamia sp.
TAAGAATAACACGAGAAAAATTGAAATTTTATTACCTAACAGATAACGATGAAACTTACTATTTGCTTTGCATTTACAACATTGTTTTATATAGTAACAAACGGCCAGCTTATGGTGTCAAAACGCCTTGGTAAAAATTCAGATAATTCCCGTCTCGGCTATGGAACTTTTGTGTATTGGGATTTTCCAATTTCAGGGGCTGAAAACAAAAGTGTCAGGCTTGAATTGTTTGACCTTGAGTTTTATCAGGATAAAAATGACAGCATTAATACTGTCATTGGCTACATTTCAATCAAGCTTGGCTACAAATATATTTTTAGCGAAACACAAACAGGCATCTTTATTGAGCCACAGGCGGGCTGGTGCAGGGTGGTAAATTCGGCTGGTGCAGATGGCTCTCACGGTGATGGAATAGCGTTAGCTTTTGAAACCGGCTATAGCCTTGAGGTAGGCCAGAGAAATAATGCCTTCATCTTCGGCCTTAAATATGAGGCCGACCTGGCCGGGGCTAATTATACATGCAGCTCTGTTGGCTTACGCTTTTCTTACACTTTTCATTTGGCAAGAAAAAGAGAAGATTAAGGAATTTGTCTAAGAGGATTGCTGCTCTCTGCTATAAAATCTTCAATATTTATTTGCCTGCCCGAATGGAACAGGCGGGCTTACTGCAAGTTCCACTATTCGTTTATGCTTAACCGTTATAATATTCAAAGAAATATTTCCTGAAAAAAGTAAGAAAAAAATGACGTTTTGATTCAACTAATATTTTATACCTTGTACTTAGTTTCATTCCCTGTTTATGAAGCCTAAGCCTTTTGCAATTATTTTATTATACTGCCTGGTTTTAATCCTAGCACTGCCCCAAAATGCGAACGGTCAAGTGCGGATAAATGACAAAAAGCCGGTTTTAAAAGGCGGAAAATTTTTCTTCTATAATTCTATCTATAGAAGAGATACGATAATAACCTCTGCAAAACGATCCATAAGTTTATCCTCATGCCTTTGTGGGATAAAGCAGCCTGCAAAAAAAGAAATGGTCGTTTCATCAGGTCCAATGGTACTATATATCACGAGCCAGGATGCTACCTGCGGCTATGGCAGCGGCAGCATTATTGTGCAGGTAGCCAATGGTATTCCTCCTTATACATTTACTCTTACAGAAAATGGCTTTACAGATCCGCCACAGAATACAGGTAATTTCCCTGTTGTAGGCGCGGGAATTGCAACTATTACGGTTACAGATTCAACCGGCGCAATCGCTACTGCTGATGTGGTGATAAAAGATATTTTTCCAGGGCCGGTGGTGGTGCCAACCTATCAGACCCAGACACCTACCAATATTAATAGATATGGAGGGGAGGTTACTATGTATCCAACCGGTGGCACTCCTCCATATAGCTATAGTATGGATTTGATACATTTTCAAACCAGTAATGTTTTTTCTAATCTCTCTGCAGGTATTTACCAGTTATATGCAAAGGATGCCAATGGCTGCATAGGAATTAATGAATTTTTTGTCATTGGCGGAAGTGGTGATGGAGCAGGTTTTATAGGCGGAGGATATGAATGTGCTAATGACGGCCACCTTACCATCAAGAGTTTTGGCAGCAATGGGCCATACCAATACTCAATTGATAGTGTTAATTATCAAAGCAGTGAAGATTTTTATAACTTAGGACCGGGAGTATTGCATACATACATAAAAGATAACAAGGGGAATGTGCAAATTATTGGATTTAACTTTGCGCAAAACTGCGCATTGAATCTGAAATACATTGCAGTAGATGCTGCCTGCGGGCAAAATGATGGAAGCATGACTATTACGGGAGCCAATGGCACTCCGCCTTATTCCTATACTATTGATGGCATCAACTATCAGAGTAGCAATGTATTCAATAATCTTGCATCGGGAAATTATTATGTAACAGTAAAAGATGCGTCAGGGGAACTAAGCTCATTGCCTGCAACAGTGTATGATAAATGCCCTGTGGTAAGAGCGGTTTCTTCCGGGGAAACGTGTGGTAAAAATGATGGTACGATTACGGCAGCCGGTTTCAAAGGAACTTCCCCTTACCAGTTTTCCATTAATGGTGTCAATTTCCAAACCAACAATGTATTTAATAACCTAAAGACAGGAAACTATGTTGTAACTCTTAAGGATGAATTCGGATTTACCGATACTACACATATAAATGTTACCAATAGCTGCATGGTCGTAACTGATACTACTATCAATTCTACATGCGGAAAAAGTAATGGGGGCATTGCCGTGGCTGTTGTCAATGGCATACCTCCCTATCAATACTCTATTGATAGTATTCATTTTCAAACAGGTAATGTTATCAATAATGTTGTCGCAGGAAATTATTTGGTTACTGTGAAAGATTCTACAGGAGTAATCGGAACCGTAAAGGCCGTCGTTTTAAATACAGCCGGGGCAAAGGTTACTGCATCAGTTACGCCTGCAAGTTGCCTGAATAATGATGGTGCCCTTACCGCAACCAATACCGACGGTAAGGCCCCTTTTCAATTTTCAATGGATGGAACAACTTTTCAAGGAAGCGGGAAATTCGGCAGCCTTGACAGTGGCGCGAAATTGGTTTATATTAAAGATGCGAATGGATGCATTGCCTCAAAATCGGTCACAATCCCGCTCATAGATAATTTAACGGTGGATGCAGGTAATGATATCACAGTTTGCGAGGGGAAGGGAAAGAATTTAGATGGCTCAACAAATGGAGTGTCTTTTTCCTGGTCTAATTCATCAGGATTAAGCAGCAGTACTATATTAAATCCTGAAGCATCACCATCTGAAACTACAAAATATTACCTGACAGCCACAAAGGGTGTATGCACTCGTAAGGATTCAGTGACTGTTTTTGTAAACCCTGCTCTGGTAGCGAATGCAGGCGGGAACATAACCGTTTGTTTTGGCAAAACGGCCCAGCTAAACGGGAGTGGAGGAAGCGAATACCAGTGGTCCCCTGATACCTATCTGAATGACCCGCAAATCCCGGACCCGGTTGTAACGCAACCGCCTTCAACAGTTACTTATAATTTGGAGGTAACAGATAAAAATGGCTGTACGTCATTACAACCTTCGCAGGTAACCGTCACTGTTACTCCGCCTGCGCAGGTTTTCGCTGGAAATGATACTTCTATATTGATTAACCAATCTTTGCAATTAAATGCAATTGACGTTAATAATATTGGTTTCTCAACTTATACATGGTCGCCGGATATTGGTTTAAACAATCCTTCGCTACAAAACCCCGTTGCATTAATTACAAAAGATATAATTTACACTGTAGTAGCATCTACTCCGGAAGGTTGTGAGGGTATGGACAGTATATTTATAAAAGCATTTCAGGAATCAAATATATTTGTTCCCAATGCATTTACGCCAAATAATGATGGCCTTAACGATATCCTAAAGGCAACCCCAATGGGCATAAAGGAATTCAAATATTTTGTAGTTTATAACAGGTGGGGGCAAAAAATATTTTTCACTTCTGATCCCGGAAAGGGATGGGATGGTACTTTGCAATCGCAACTACAACCGTCAGGTATTTACGTATGGGAGAGCGTGGGAATAGATTATTCAGGAAAAGCAATTCAGCGGCAGGGCTCCGTAATGTTGATAAGATAATAGTAAAAAGAAATAATGTAAAACTTGAAAAAAATGAAAAAAAATCTTTTATTGATAATTGCTTTGTGGTTAATATCCTCATGCGATTTTAAGCCGGGGGGAGGCAGAAATAATGCAAGCCCGGATAAAATATTACAGCTTAGGGTGATGCCCGTAGCAGGAACCAATTACGACTATAAGGTTTTGAATGAAACTAAGACTGAGTTTGATGTTAATGAGAAAACAGTTGAAAATACGAACAAAACGAATTACGTGGTAAATTACACGATTAATAAAGATACAGCCGATAACTTTGTTGTAGGCATCCAGTATAAGAAGATCCATATTTACCAAAAAAAGAATGGCGAAGAATCGGATATGGATGCAGATAACGCTTCAGAATCTTCTGATCCTGTTGAGAAAATGTTAGGAGCTTTAAAGCAGGCCAGGATCACTGCCACGATCAATCCATCCGGAAACGTTATTAGCGTAAACGGATACCAGGACATTGCCAACCAATTTCTATCACAGATAAACAATACAAACCTTAGCACCAAATTACAGGTTCAAAATCAATGGCAGCAGTTGGTAGAGAAAAGTTTAGTAAAAAAGAACATGGAAAGGCTTTTCAAAATGTTTCCGGATTCAGCCGTACATATAGGCGACAAATGGAAAATGGCCTATAAAGAAGACGGAGATATTAGTTTTGCTGTGAAAGATTTCTTCACTTTGAAGAATGTTGAAGACGGGAAAGCCTTTGTAACATCCAGTGGCCTTATTTCCAGCGATAGCACGGCTTCATCAATGATGGGTTACCAGGTTAATTCAGATTTGAATGGCAAGCAGGAGGGAGAATATGAAATAGATATTCAATCAGGCATGATGTCAAACTGCAAAGTGTCAACTAATATTGAAGGTACTTTAAATATAATGGGAAGAGAAGTTCCAATAAGTATGGATATTGAAATTAAGATTGAAGGCACCAAAAATTAGATCGTATATTAATAGAGCGCCGGATCACTCTTCAGCAGCGCCTAATTGCTCTTCACATTAACATCGTTAATGAAAGAATTTATTTTGATAAAACAACCAACCATTTTAGTACATTGCCACATTTTATAAAAGCTAAGCATAAACGAAAGATGAAATTCACAGGAAACCTGCCTGTTCCGTTCGGGCAGACAAATAAATATTGAAGTTTTCTCTTCTTACAGAATTTTTTCTGCAATGAAAACTATTCTCTTTACTGATAGCCCAAGCTGATGGGCTAATTCATAAACTAAAACCCCGCGCCAATTAGGGGACAGCAACACATTTATTATTTTGAACAATCTACGAATAGCAAAGAGATGATTATTTTCAGACGGCAAAATTATTTATCAATTTCTCATTGTAAAATTTTTCACCTTTTTTAGTGTTCCCAATTTTAACGCATATATCATTTACCTCTGGTGGTTCCCAATATTTTTTTTGGTTAATTATTTTAATGGCTTCATCTAAATTTATTACTGTAAGTTCGTCACTCCCCCATTTACTGAAATAAAAAACGACAAGGTTGTTTCTTAAGAAATAATCTAAAACCTTTTTAGCTGTTTCTTGGTTTTCTTCTATGCCTTTTTCTGGAAAAAGAGAATTCAACTCCCAACTTATTTCCCAAAGACCAACAAAATCTTCAATTGTAGCCCAAAGAATTTTATAAATCAAATTGTCCATTATTATTTTTTTAAGGATTAAGTACAGGGTTTCCGGCTAATGGTATTCTTGTTATTTTACCATCTCTACTGACCTTCATGTAGGGTCCTACATGTAATGGGTCTGACGATCCTGGCCATCCCTTTTCCAAAAGTATTTGCTCACCTTTCTTACTTGGGTTAACGAACTTAATACCTTCTCCCTTCTTCATAGGACCTCTAATCCAATCTTTGGGAATTAATGTTTCTGCTTCATCCCATGTTGCCCCATGTAATGAACTTAAATCATCTAAAGACCTTAATACCATTTCACCTCCTGCCCCTTCACCACCTGCCGGAATAGTAACCACATCTATACCAAAGTAAATTCCGGGTTTCACGGCTCCTCCAATATCTCCATGGTATCCCCGGTTTATAGCCGTAAACAAATTCCCCATAATCGGTAATTTGTATCCATCTGCT
>DASSHD010000497.1:0-2988 GCA_035693085.1 Hanamia sp.
GCTCAATATTTGGCGCTATTTACCAGGAGCTTTATCAGAAGTATCGCCATATTATCTCGGACAGCCGCTTAAAAATAGAAATTGCAAGCAAACTCTACATCCTTGATAGTTCTACTGTTTCTCTTTTCAAAGCCATTTTAAAGCCTGCAGGTCGCAAAAGAAACGATGGAAAAAGTAAAGGAGGAATGAAGGTTCATACTTTATTAAAAGCCGATTGTAACATGCCCTCCTTCATTAAGTTTACTGCCGCCGCTTTACACGACCAGCAGTTTTATCAATATATAAAGGAGTTGCCTGATGGTTCCATTATCACCTTTGATAAAGCCTATATTAATTATGAGCAATTCAGCAAATTTGGTCAGAGGGGTATCTTTTATGTAATACCGCAAAAGGATAATGCTATCTATAAAAGCATTAAAGAATTCGAGTTGAGTGATGATGAGCCTGCTATTTTAAAAGATGAATTAATAGAAGTGAACTATAAGATAGAAGAAGAAGGCATTGTTATCCAAAAAATGCTACAACTTAGAAGAATAGCTTATTACTCTCAAAAACACCACGCTACATTTATTTATATAACCAATCACTTTGATATCGAAGCGATGCAAATAGTAGAGATATATAAAAACAGGTGGCAAATAGAAAAGTTTTTTAAAAAATTAAAACAAAACTTTCCGCTAACTTACTTCCTGGGAGATAATATAAATGCAATAGAAATACAAATCTGGTGTGCACTAATTGCCTTAATGCTGTTGCAGGTCTTACATACAGAAAACAATTCAAATCTATCATTCTCCATACTGGCAACAATCGTAAGATTACATCTGATGAATTATATAAGCATAACAGAAGTAATTAGCCATTACAAAATAAAACGGCAAAGAAAAAAAGCTATATCACCGCCGCCACAAACAAAAAAAATGACACCCCCTCTTTTTCAAATTAAATTTGCATTTTGAGTGTTTATATGGCTTCTGTCATTATTTTTGGATTACTGTTGTCTTATCTCGGACAACAATAATTATAAATCATACTTCTTTTTTAAATTTATTATTAGCAATGTTCCAATACTCGTTTTGAATTTGATTGTGGTCTTTTATGCCCATGTCTTTAAAGATATCTAACACTTGCAGCATTTCGCTTTCGGTTAATTTATACAAGTTAAATACTAACGCATCTATCTTGTTTTCAAAATTGCTTGCTGGAAGTTTTTTTAGTCAACTGATTTCAGGATTTGTCATTGCTATAAATTGCTCATAAAAGCAGTCTGTCTAAGAACTTATTTTCCCCTTCAAATATAATTCAATTAGAAGCGATATTAGCCTGCAGATAAAATATTTTGAAAATGTGTTTTATAAAAAGTGATCCGGCATATTTTGAATACAATGGCTTTTAGAGAAACTAAATATGAGCAAGTCGTTTTCCCGCAGATCATTCAATAGAAAGGCTTTGTGCCAAAACATATTCAGTAAACCATCAAATTAGGATGCCTGAAAAAGGTGGATGTTGAAGTAGGATCTGAAAAATCTGTTATTCTTTTCTTTAGAAGAAAATTATTTAATCCTTCTAAGCATTTATTCTTACAAAAAAGATTTAACTAAAAACAAATATTATTGATCGCTATCTTTCAGTAAAGCAAGTTTATCCTTTATATTTAAAATGAACAACCATGGCAATAAAAATCTTAAATATTTATTGTTTTACTGTAAAGAATACAAAAAAAATCACCATCATTACTTACCGGAAACGTAAATTGCATACCATGAAAAGAAAAATGTTTAACTTATAAAAAATAGAGACGATGCAAAATTTTATAAAAGAATTAAAGGTTTCGGAATTAAATAAAGGTGTTTCTACAGGGACAAAATGGATATCTGCTTCCGGAGAAAAAATAAGATCATCTTCTCCTGTAGATGGTAAATTAATAGCCACTATAAATACTTGTGATAAAAGAAGTTTTGACCATGTTGTAGAAACAGCACAGAACGCTTTTCTCGAATGGCGCACCTGGCCTGCGCCAAAACGGGGAGAGATCATCAGGCACATTGGAAATGAACTCAGAAAAAATAAAGTGAACCTGGGAAAATTAGTAAGTTATGAAATGGGAAAAAGCCTCCAGGAAGGGATGGGCGAAGTGCAGGAGATGATTGATATATCTGATTTTGCTCTCGGTCTCTCAAGGCAATTATATGGTTCTACAATACAGAGCGAAAGGCCCGGCCACAGAATGTATGATCAATATCATCCTTTGGGAATTGTAGGAATTATTTCCGCATTTAATTTCCCAGTTTCAGTTTGGAGCTGGAACAGCCTGATAGCAATGGTTTGCGGAGATGTTTGTATTTGGAAACCATCCGAAAAAACATCGCTTTGCGCAATAGCCTGCCAGCATATTATTTCAAAAGTTTTTAAAGAAAATAACGTTCCCGATGGAGTTAGTAATATAATAACCGGAGGACGCGAAGTAGGCGAATGGCTTTGTAATGAACCAAAAATTGCATTAGTATCTGCTACAGGATCTACAAGAATGGGTAAAGCCGTGAGTACTGCAGTGGGCGCCAGGCTTGGAAAAAGTTTATTGGAACTGGGAGGCAACAATGCTATTATAATTTCAAAAAATGCAGATCTGGATATTGCATTGGTAGGCTCTCTGTTTGGCGCTGTAGGCACTGCAGGCCAGCGTTGCACAACAACGAGAAGATTAATTATTCATGAAGATATATATGATGTGTTCAAAAAGAAATTGGTAAATGCCTACAAACAATTGAAAATTGGAGATCCTTTAAAAGAAGAAAATCATGTAGGCCCATTGATAGATAAAGATGCTGTGAATGCTTATCTGGATGCAATAGAACAAATAAAAAAGCAAGGAGGCAAAATGGCAATTCCTGGTGGAACGCTATCCGGCAAAGGAATTGAGAGTGGTTGCTATGTAAAACCGTGTATCGCTGAAGTTACCAAAGACATGGATATTGTTAAGCGGGAAAC
>DASSHD010000498.1:0-3416 GCA_035693085.1 Hanamia sp.
AAGATATTTAAACAATACAAAAAAATATTAAGATTGTCCTTTTTCATAAAAAGAAATCTTATTCTTTCAATCGCAGTGCCAGCCTTCGGTGCTGACCGCTCCGGAGTAGCGGTCGGTATCTTCGACATCAGACCGCGGACAACCTTTCAGGCTTCGCAGAAAATTTATAATACTGTAAATAAAACAAAGAGAACTTACTTCTATAACCGCGGTACTGACCTCCGGTACCGATCGCTCAATGTCATTAAGTTAAGAAAAGAATGTCACCCGTACCGGGTTTTAGAACTTAGTGATTTTTATTTTTCTATAATCATACCAGCCCTGCCCGTTCCGTTCAGGCGGGCGTTCCGGCTTTAAATCCCGAAGGGATGATATTATTATAGTTCAAATATAATCCCCACGCCAGAACCCCGAAGGGGTGATACAATGCCTTCAAAACTCTTAACTTAATGACATTGACCGACCGCTCCTATGCCCGCTGTGCCGACCTTCGGTGCTGACCGCTTACATCATATCTGTGCTGCGTGTTTGCTTTGTAACCTTTTAAAAACCGAAAGACAAAGTATCAAAATCCCAATCGGAATCAATGTAAAATAAAATGCGGCCTGCCCATTATATTTTTCAAATATATAGCCGGTAAGTAAAGATCCGGTAGTACCTCCGATAGCGGAAAAAATAATGATTAATCCAGACATTACGCCATGTTTGGGCTTAGGCAGAGAGCTTAATATAACAGAATTGATAGCAGGGTAAACAGGAGCCAGTAACAATCCTATCAAAGGAAAAATATAAGCCGCGATTGGTGCGTCTAACCAACCGGTAATATTTCTACCCACTTCATTTTTGGCAAGGGGCATTGCTATCAGGATCAGGATAGCCGCTAATAATAAGCTACCAATAATTACAAAGAACCAATTCAATTTTTTAAGTACCAGGCCTGCAAAAAATCTCCCCAATGCGGTGGAACCTGCTAAAATACTTGCCATTTGTATGCTGAGTACTGCAGGTAATAAAAGTACCTTATTATTGAAAGTTGGAAGAAAGTTCTGAATACTTTGTTCAATCAACACATAAAAAAAAGCAGAAAAAATAAAAGCAATTACAATCGGCTCTTTAATTAATTGAAACATATCTGAAAACTTAGGCGCCGCTGCAGGTTTCCCGTCTTCAGTTTTGGCAGCAGATTCATCCAAAGGCGCTGATAATAACAATAAAAATGCGAGTAATGATAAGCCGCCTAATAAATAATAAGCATCAAGCCAGGAAGTAGATTGAGGGTGGGCATTATCAACAAAAAATCCAAAAATAAAATACAATGAAAGATTGCCCACCATAAAAAAAGATTCGATAAAGTTCATCATACTGATGTGTTCCTTTGAATCTTTAGTAACAATTCCTATGGTACTATATACACTCATTTTTATTAAAGCAAAGCAGGAACCTACGGCCACAAATAATACTTTAATTGCAAAAAAACTTGGAGTAACCGGAATTATAAAACAGGCTACACATATAATACCCAGTGCAAATAACATAGCCTTTTTGTAACCAAATTTTGCAATATAAGAAGCCACCAAAAAAGATACAATCGCAATGCTTAAATCTTTACAGGGATCAATCCAGGCAGCAGCATTTTTAGTAACACCGAAATTATTTTGTACCTGCAAAATGGCAATACCAGAGCTATTTAGCAAAATGGCAAAAACAAAATAATTGATAAAAAGGGAAGTTTTTATTCGCCAGTTGTGCATGGAATGGTTTTAAAAAAGTAAAACCGAATGTACAATTAAATTGAAATATCCTAATTATCTTTTTAGAAAAACAAAATAGAAATTGCAGAAATTTGTTCCTGCCCGAATGACTCGGTCAGGCGGGGTTTTCTGCCTATGAGATTCTTAACGCACAAAGGCATCCGTAATTTTTGAATCGAAAATGATTGCGGGGAATTATTATAGAAAGCCTCTCCTGTAGAAACAGGAAAGGGGTCTATAATTTGATTATGAAAAAAATATTGTTTATTCTATTTTGAATTCGTCTAACCTAATTTTTTCTCTGCAAGTCGCGTCCCTTCTACTCTGGATTTTATCTTTGCAAAAGCAGTATCTCTCGACCTTGAGCTATCATCTGCAAACGGAGAGAATCCGCAATCGTCAGTAGTACCTAATTGGGTAATAGGAATAAATTCTGCTGCTTCGAGAATTGTATCACATATTTCTTCCGGTGATTCCACTTTTGGATTCAGTACATCAATCACTCCCAAAAAAACATGCTGAGATGGTTTAATGCTTTCTTTGATGGATGACAATACAGAGCGTTTGTCTTTTTCGCCGGCATATTCGAGATAAAAATTCCCGGCCTGCAATTGAAATAGTAATGGAAGTAAATTGACATAACTGATATCTGCACTATGCGTTGAATCGCGATCGGCGCCAGGGCAGGAATGTACTCCGATTCTTTTTCTTTCTTCTTCTGTAAACCGCATCAATGCTCTATTGTTCAGATCAATAAATGATTTTAATAAGTTACCTGTTGGATCTAATTTTAACGCCAGTCTTGCTTCAGTAAAATCAATTTGCACTTTGTAAGCGCCACTGTCCAGGCTTTTGCGAATATCAGCTTCGGCTTCATTAAGCAGGTCATTTATAAACGCATCCTTCGAATAAACTTCAATTCCTTCCTGTGGATACAACAAGCTTATTGCTGACACAGAAATCACTGCCTGCTTAACCGGCAAAGTAGTAAGTTGTTTTGCTTTTTCAAGATACCTATTCGCATAAGTTTGATAATGGAATGGGCCTGATGTAATTTTTGGCAATTGCCTTGTGTGCCCATCTGCAAAAGGAATTACAATACCATTAGGAGAAAGATTTTGCATACCATCAATTGGGTAAGTTGCAAAGCTTGGTTTTGTTTGTTCTCCATCAGAGATAACAGGCGATCCGGTTTCTTCAAAACGTTTGATGGTATCTTTTAAAGCATCATCAAATAATTTTGATAATTCAGCTTTATTGATTTGCTGCTCTGAAAATGCACTTATTGCATTTACCAGATATTTGGGGCGTGGGATACTGCCAATTGGTTCTGTTTGAATTTTCATGTTACTATAATTTAAAAGCTGTTTAAAAATAGGATTTTGACTCGTCATGTAAGCCGTTCTTCGTGGGACACGAACGGCGGCGATAGGCCGTGGCCGGTGACACCGGCCACTTTTGGGCAGTTTTAATTTTCATGTTACTATAATTTAGTTTGAAAAATAATTGAAATCGTTATTAGATCTCTTGTATTAATCAAAAGAGTTATTTAAGTCATAGTTATAAATACCTGCAATCAAGTTTACCCTTAGCCCAAACCTGGATCTTCTGTTCCTGTAGCGTTCTGCCAATACCCTGAATACTTTTAATGAACGTATAATATGC
>DASSHD010000499.1:0-13177 GCA_035693085.1 Hanamia sp.
ATTGGGAGAGAAAATTATACCAAAGCGGAAATAAACATTAAAAAAACAGGGATTAGGGAAGCTGATACTTTGGTTCAAAGTATTTTTGAGATAAAACCAGAAAGAGCACAGGTCGTTTGTAATTATCTTCTTGAAATGAAAGACGCTTTGAATGAAATGGTCAGAGTTTTAAAAAAAAGGGGATACCTTATTTTGATTGTGGGGAATAACAAGGTTTGCAATAGGGAATTTAATACACAAGAATACTTTACCGAATACTTAGTTAGTAAGGGATTAAAATTGCAATTCAAACTTATTGACGATATTCATTCGTATGGCTTAATGACGAAACGAAATAAAACCGCTGACATAATATCCAGAGAATGGATTTTGGTCTTTAAAAAATAATGTAGTATGGCTAAAAACTATGATGAACTTCCATTTTATGATAAGCTGAAAGGGAAGATTCACGCCTATTATCAGACAATATGGAGAGAAAAATGGAAAGAAGAAACTGACCAAGCAGAAGATTGGCTCAAAAATTTTTCCGATGGTGGTGATGATGAAAATATAGAAAAGGAAAGAATTAATATGCTTTATCTGCTTTCAAAGTTCATGTATTTCGGAAATGACGAATTACGGCAACTGTTAATCTCCCTGTATCGTGATTTATTCAAATACCCAATCGTTGCCGCAATTCGTCTAGCAAATGGAAATACACTTGATACAGCTTTAATTAATACAGAATTTCAAAAGGAACTAAGTGCCACTCGCTTTTTGGGTGTAGGGAATCCTTCTGAAAGTGGAGTCCATATGCTTTATTATTTCAGGCAAGAATGTCAAAGGTTTGAGCATCATTTCAAAAAGTGCTATTTTATTAATACAAGTGATATTTTTACAACAAATAAAATTACAGAAGACCTTCCAGATGGTAAACCAAGAACTTATCTGAAAAGTGAAATTACAGACAAACTCATTAAGCGATATGTTTTCATTGATGATTTTTGTGGTAGCGGTTCCCAAGCAACCAGTTACTTGAAAAATATTGTTAAAAATATTAAGTTTGAAAACAAGGATATTGAAGTGAATTATTTAATGTTATTTGGAACAGAAAATGGCATTAATGCAGTTCGTAATCTCAAAGTTTTTAATAAAGTAGAGGCGGTATTTACCATTGACGATACATTTAAAGCATTCTCAAACGACTCACGATACTATAAAATTTTACCCGATGATGTGATTGATAAGGATTTCTCCAAACTCACAGCGTCAAAGTATGGTATCAATCTTTTTAATCCTCCATTGGGTTATGGTAATTGTGAGTTGTTGCTTGGCTTGTATCATAATACCCCTGACAATTCACTGCCAATTTTTTGGAGTGAACAAAATGAGTGGGAACCGATATTCAAAAGGTATCATAAAATTTATTGAGCGATGAAAAATGAATTAGAAAACCCCTTTAGTGTAACAAAAGCAACGGAGTTCTCCGATGTTGAGATAAACGAGTATTGGGTAAGTTTTAATGCTAAGGATGATAAGTCGTTTGAAACTATTCTCAATCCAACGGAATTTTTGCCTAAGTATTTAATTGGTGGTAAGGGCAGTGGTAAAACGCACATTTTGAGATATTTTTCTTTCCCACTTCAAAAAATCCGCAATGAGGAAAATATTCAGACGATACTTTCAGACGATAAATACATAGGATTTTATTCTGTTCTTCATGGCTTAAATTCAAGTAGGTTTGAGGGAAAGAATGTTAGTCAAGCGGAATGGGAATCAGTATTTGAATATTATTTTGAATTGTATATCTCCGATAATTTACTCCGAACTGTTCAGGAAATATTTTCACTTCTGCAACTTGATTCGGAAAAGGAAAAAGAAATTATTCAAAACATTATTAAAGCTTTTGGAAATTACGAGGAAATCAAAACCGCTTCAAAAATTTCTGACTTGATTGAGTTTCTTGCCGGTTTAAGGCGAAAAATAAATTCACAGGTTAATAATGCAGCGTTTACGAGGAAGTTGGAGTATGATGAAGTGAAAATTCTTTTTTCGCCCGGTGATTTATTATTTGGAATACCTAAGAATATTTCTGCTTGTATTGAGCAGTTCAAGGATGTAAAATTCATTTACATTTTTGACGAGTATGAAAAGCTATTTGAATGGCAGAAAAAATTTGTGAATACTCTTGTTTGGGACAAAAAACAGCCAGTTACATTTTGGATTGGCGCAAGGCGCTACGGATATACTACAAGAGATACAAAGGTAGGTGAAGTAATGAAATCGGGTTCTGAATTTCAAGAAGTAAATCTTGATGAAATCATCAGAAGCAATGAAGAACTGTATAAACAATTTGCAGAAAAACTTTATGTCAATAGGTTAATTAAGTATTATGAGTCAAAAGGATTAAAAGTAAATCCTGATGAAATTAAACGAAGCTTCTGTGATAGGTTTGAACCATATAATGAAGCAAAAATACTTGAAGAAATAATTCAAAAAAATAAGAAAAAGGAATTCAAGCATTTAAAAGCACTAAGAAAAAAACTAAGTGATGGTGCTAAATCTGGACAAGCATTAGATTTGCACGATGATTCAAAAATTGATAAAATTGTTGAGGCAATAACATTGAATACAGACAATAATCCTCTTGAGCAAAAATATAAACTGTTTTACCTTTACCAATTATGGTATAGTGCAAAAAAAGGAGATACCTTCAAAAGTTTTACTGACTTAATTAATCATGAGTTTTCACGGTTCCAAAATGGCGAGTATAGTAAATTCAAGGATATCGTTGAAAAGCGAAAGAAAGATTTAATTGCTCAACTTACTAAAGAAAATAATGTTAAGAATACAGAATATTCAGGTATAGCAGAATTTATCCGAATTTCCGAAGGCAATGCTCGTAGTTTTATTTTGATTCTCAAAAAGGCAGTTGAGTTCGCCAAGATTAGAGGAGAAAAACCGTTAGATGATGGCGGTAGGATTAGCTTGGATTCTCAATACTTGGCAGTTTATGAAACCGCCCGATGGTTTTATGAAGATATTGAGCTTGTTGGTGAAACTGGAAAAAATATGTATAGTTCGTTAAAAAGGTTGACGGATTATTTTATACTTGAACGGTTTTGCGACAAACCTGTAGAAACAACATTGTCTTGCTTTTATTTAAAGACAGATAGACTTACAAAAAACTCTTTGGATTGTATTGATATAATGAAAATGCATTCTGTTCTTATTGAAGATACAGAAGGTAGAAATCCTAAAAATTCAGGAAGGACGGAGAAAATGTTTCAAATAAATAAAGTTCTTGCTCCTTTATGGAACTTGCCAACAGTTGAAAGAGGGAGCAAGTCCTTGCAAAGTGAGGTTGTAGAAGCAATATTTAATCCGGACTATTCATCAAAATTTGACCAACACTATAAGAAAAGAAAATCTGAACTGAACGCTCCCGATTTTGTCAAACTTGAAAATGGGAATTTATCAAATACAACTGAACTTAAATTTTGAATGAACTATACAATTTTTTATAAAACGAGTTATGAAAACGGGAATATAGATTGTGGAGACGGCTACGATTTGTTTGTTTCTGCCTATGATGGTTGTGAAAGAACGGCTACAATTTTTGACAAGATAAAATCTAACAAAAAAATTTGGATTGATTTTCCACATTATAAAAATGACCTTAGCGAAGAGCACGTTTATCATTGTAAATCATTCCGTGAGGATGAATGTTTCATTGATTTATTTACATCAATTCAACTTGAAGCAAATTTGAAAATTTGTATAGACATTACAGGATTTATTAGACCGCATCTTATATTTTTCATAAAGTATTTACACTATTCGGGAATAAAAAAGATTGATTTTTTGTATTCCGAACCTCAGCATTATAATAATGCAGAGGATACAACTTTCTCAGGATTTATTACTGAAGTAAAAGTAATAGAAGGTTGTGGTTCTCCTATTAACATCCCAGATACAGATAATGACCTTTTGATCGTTTCGGCAGGTTATGATGATAATCTTATTGCAAGGATTTTGCAGTTCAAATCAAAAATTAAAAAGAAATATTTTTTAGTAGGTTTCCCATCTCTTCAACCCGATATGTATCAGGAGAATATTTTAAAAATTAATAAAGTGAAAGATTCAATAGGTAAAAAGATTGATAAGTATGCTCCTGCATATGACCCTTTCATTACTGCCCAGGTAATTAATGAAATTGTTGAGGAGAACAGTAATCATTCAAATATTTACTTAAGCCCCTTATCTACCAAGCCTCAAGCTTTAGGGATTGCTTTTTATTACTTGTGGAATTTTGAAAAGAAACCAATTAGCATAATCTTCCCATACAGTAATACCTATCATCCTAAGACGGCTATAGGAATTAAGAAAACTTGGAAATATACTTTTGAGTTGCCGTGATAATTGATTTAGTTCTTGAGAGCGGCAAAGAAAATGTACCGAAATGCGATTCTGAAGTAGATATATTCTTTGACGAATTTATAATCAGCCAGATTTTATCTTCTATTTCTTCAATTATTTCATTAATAATTATTCTCCTTTTGCATTCTTATCTTTGAAATAACTATCCTTTAAATTTTAATTATGAGCAAGCAAGTGCCTCTCCCCCTAAAACCAAAAGCAGGTACTTTTATAGATGTTTTATCGGATTTTGGTTTCAAAAGAATTTTCGCATCCGAACCCAATAAGGATCTGCTGATTGCATTTATTAATGAATTATTTAAAGGACGAAAGAAGATCGTTGATCTCAGTTATGACAAGAACGAGCATGTGGGCGATACCGATGAACTTGGATCTGTTATATTGGATCTTACCTGCACGGCAAGTAACGGTGAGCGTTTTATAATTGAAGTACAGCGCAGCTCACAATTTAATTTCAAGCGATGGATGCTCTATTATGGCAGTAAACTGATTGCCGACCAGGCTCCGAGAGGAAGTCGTAAAAGTTGGGCTTACAATATCAGTGAAGTATATGTTATCGCTTTACTTGACGGTTTCCCGATGCCGGACAGTGAGCGGACGGATCAATATCTCCATAATATTTGTCTGTGCGACAGGGATACCGGCAAAGTTTTTTACGATTATTTAGAATTTATTTACATAGAATTGATTAATTTTACCAAAGAAGAATCAGCATTAGGGAGCGATTTGGAAGGATGGCTCTTCGTGTTGAAAAACATGAGTAAATTAGACAAGATTCCTTTATACCTCCGTAAGCCAGTATTTGAAAAATTGTTCAATATTGCCGAATATAGTAAATTAAATAAAAAGGAAAAAGCTATGTACGATACTAATTTAAAACGCAAGTGGGACAATCGGGCAGCGCTTGACTATGCCCGCCATGAGGGTATGGAAAAAGGCATGGAAAAAGGACGCGAAGAAGGCATGGAAAAAGGCAAAGCTGAAGTAGTTAAAAACTTACTTACCGCAGGTAAATTTTCTATTGCTGAAATTGCCAATTTTGCCAACGTTCCTGAAACTTTTGTACGCAAAGTAAAAAAGCAATTAAAATAGTTTTCAATCTTTACTAAATATCAAAGGCTTCCGCAATGGAAGCCTTTATTTGTTATTTTGATGATATTTTTTCCTTATTAACCCGAGTTCGGGATAAGAAATAGCTTAAAAATTGTTATAAAAAAGAAGAAAAGTGGAATGATTTTTGCCTATTAAATAGTTGACAATCAATATAATAAGTCAATTATGAACACTCCGCTTTTCTCCCACAAAGTTGCAGAAATTTTTGTAAAAACTGATGATTTTTGCAATGAATTTGAACATGAGTTTAAAAAACAAGCCTTACCCACGTCTCAAGCGCTTAAAAAGCGCAATAGAAAAACCACCTTGTCCGATTCCGAAGTTATCACGATTTTGATTTCTTTCCATGGTGGCCAGTTTAGAAATTTCAAGCACTTTTATAATGGATATGTTTGTGTCCATTTAAGAGATTGTTTCCCCACTTTGGTTTCTTATAACCGATTTATAGAATTAAGCCACCGCTGTGCCATACCCTTTATGATGTTTCTGCATTACTGCTGCCGGGGTGAGTGTACCGGTATCAGCTTTATTGATTCTACTGTTCTCCGGGTTTGCCACAACAAAAGAATTAAACGCAACAAGGTTTTTAAAGGGATGGCTAAAGTAGGTAAATCAACTGTTGGTTGGTTCTTTGGTTTTAAGCTGCATTTAATCATAAACGACAAAGGGGAAATCCTCTCTTTCTATCTCTCACAGGGCAATACACATGATAGCAGTGCCAAAGTAATTACACGTATGACCAAAGAAATATTTGGAAAAGTATTTGGCGATAAGGGCTATATCAACAAAGCCCTTGCAGATTTATTATTTGGCGATGGCATACAATTAATCACAGCCGTAAGAAGAAATATGAAACAAAAAGCATTGAGCAATGAAGAAAAATTATTGTTGCGCAAACGTTCGGTTATTGAAACGGTAAATGATGAATTAAAAAACATTTGCCAGGTTGAACACACCCGCCATCGTAGTATAGCCGGATTTATTCTAAACATCATGGGGGCTATTGCAGCTTATTCTTTCTTTCCTAAAAAACCTTCTATTAAAAAAGATATTGAAGAAACGAATCCTACTCTAATTGCACAATTTAATCAACAAAAATTGATCGCCGCTTAACCCGAACTCAGGTTATTAAAGAAATAAAAATCTCCCTTATTTCCTCGTTTACTGCAATTATAACGGTGATGCACAAACACATTTACTCAACCTGCAAAAATTGAAAATATAAATATGCTTTATTTCTCCATTTGCTGTAACTCTCCTATGTAGTATAGCAGTTATGCACAAATGCAATTATGCACTACTGATGATATATTCCTTATTAAAAAATAAAAATCTCCCTTATTTGTTCATTTACTGCAATTCCAATTTAGTACAACGACCACGGATAAACAAATAGTTTTGACACATTCCAGGAAGTAGGTAGTATGCGAAGGCGTCCGCGAAAAAATCATTATAGCTCCCAGGGGTTCATTAATTTAAGTCCGGGAATATTCTTGAAATCTGAAATATTGCGAGTCGTTAGAGTTAAATTACTTATCAACGCAGTTGCTGCAATAATAGCATCGGGAAGTTTCGTTTTGTGCAACTTCCGGATTTCAATTGTTTTTTCGATTATTGCATCTGTTACATCATACATGTTGGCGAGATCTATAAATTCTCTTAATTCCTTATCTGCTGAAGGATGACCCAAAACTTCAATTTTATTGATAAACGAGATATTAAATTCTTCATCAATTATACGGGCCAGCGTTTTTTGTGCTTTACCGGGAAGGGTTTTTCCTACGTAACCAATAAGCACATTAGTGTCAATTAAAAACTTCTCTCCCATTCGTTACGGCTTTGATCTAAATCTGCTATCATTATGGTTGCCGTTTTCTTTGAGATACGACCAGCATATTCAGAAGGTTTGGGTATAGCTTTAATCGCATTAGAAGTACTCCTTCCTTTTTTCAAAACTTTTACGATATTTAATGCCTCTAAATTTTCAATCAATTTGTAAGCCTTATCATTTTTTATCTGTAATAATATAGTATCCATATAAATTCAATTTAGTTTATTATGTTGCCAGTTTTTACACTTATGTGCAGATGAATGCCGCTTCTAACAAATTTACCGAAAATATTGAAATTCTTCTAATTACTCTTAGCTTTTATATTCGCCTTTAGTACTTGTAATTTTTGCTTGCTTTCTTTCAATTGTTCTTCTAAATTTTTTACATCGGAACATCCTTGGTACATGATGTTTACGCCCTGATTTCCATCGTAGTTATTGAAGTGATTAGTAAAAGATGATTTTTCCTGATAATTGAGAATATACTCTGGTGAAACATCAAAAATTTCTGCTAGATCATATAGTCGAGAAATAGTAACATCTGCTACATTGTTTTCAATATTGCTATATGCTTTAGTAGAGATACCTAATGCTTTTGCTACATCCTCTTTTGATAATTTTTTTTCTTTTTCGCGTATGTCGCGAATATTATCTCCGATTTTCATATTTAGATTATTTTTTAAAAATCAATATTGTTATTTTTAAGTAGTGCTTCCAACAAAATAATTCTCTTTCTTTCACTTTCCAACAATTCCTGATGTAATTTATATATTTTTTCTTTACCGGGATTAAAGTCTCCACCTTGATGCATAATATTCACCCCCTTATTTCCATTATTATTATGAAAATAATTGTAAAACTCCTTTTTTGATTCTTTATAAGAGAGAATATAGGCTGGACTACACTCCAGTATTTCTGCAATTTCTCCTAACCTTTTGACTGAAATGTTGGTGACATTGTTTTCGATATTAGCATAAGCTCTTGTCGAGATGTTGAGTTGTTTAGCAACATAACTTCTCTTAAAGTTCTTTTCAACTTCTCTAATTTCCCTTATGTTTTCACCGATCTTCATTAATGAAACTTTCAAAAATCAAAGGCAATATTATTTTCCCTTAGCAGCTTTATAAATTTTGGTATCCTGTTTAATTCTTCAATATAAAGATTTTTATATGCTTCTCTAATCTTCTCCTGATCAACTCCCTGTACATGAATGTTAATCCCTGAGTTTCCATTGTTATTAAAGAAATAATTTCTTATTCCAGCAAACGGTTTATCAACCACAAGTAGGTCGGCAGGTTCTATCGAAAGCAAGTTAGAGATAGCTTCAAGTATAGAAAGCGTAATATCTCTTTCGTCATTTTCGATTGCCTCGTATTCTTGGACGCTAATATTTAATTCTTTAGCCATAAAACTCTTTTCAATGTTTTGTGCTAACCTCATTTGTTTGATGTTATTCCCAATTTTCATACATTAATTTTGTTTTATTCTTCAAAGATAGTTAAACTTCTGATATGGAATAGATTCTTCCAAACGAGGAAGTGTTTTTCTTTTAATTTCTGATATAATACGTTCACTTTACTGTGTGACTGCAACAGGTAAATTTTTTTTAAAAACAACTTTCTGTTATTTGGCAGATACTAATCCTGCGCAAAGTAATTTTCTTTTTGCATGCAAGCCCAAAAACCCGGTGTAATCCATAGCCGGGTTGCGTGCGGGCATTTCTCTCATGTGTAGCCCGCAGCTCCCGGCGGAAGCCATTCATTTTATTTCTAAACTTTTAATGCTTGTGCAACATGAAAAAATTAACGCTTATATGCGTACTGGCTGTGCTATGCCTATGCTTACATGCACAGCAACCCGCTTTAAAACCATTATCTATCGGTGATACGGTACCGGATATCACCATTACCAATGTGTATAATTATCCCGCTTCTACAATCCACTTATCAGATTTAAAAGGCAAACTGGTAATACTTGATTTCTGGAGCACATGGTGTGGTTCCTGTATCGCGGCTTTTCCTGAAATGGAAAAACTCCAGAAAGAATTCAGCAACCAGTTGCAAGTTGTTTTAGTGAATGTTTTTCCTCATGACAATGCTGAAAAAGTACAGGCACTTTTTGCAAAGCGAAAAGAAAGAACTGGTGATGATCTCAACCTTCCATACAGCCTGTTACAAACAGCAATAGCGCCTTATTTTCCTTTTAAATTTATTCCTCATTATGTATGGATTGATAAAAACAGGAAGATCATTGCTATCACCACCCAGGATGAAGCAACTTCTGAAAATATCAAACAGGCGCTTAATGGCAATGTAAACGGCATACACAACAAAATTGATCTTATGACTTTTTCTATGGAGAAACCTTTGTTTGTGGATGGCAATGGAGGCAACGGAGATCACTTTCTTTACCGTTCGCTTTTGACTAAATACATTGAAGGAGTTGGGAATGGTTCAGGAGTTGAGAAAAATAAAGATAGCAAGATTACCCGTTTTTTTATGCTCAATACTTCTCCTATTGCAATATTGGCAGTAGCTTATCCCGATGAGCTTAATTGCCCGGCAAACGAAATAATTAATGAGAGTGGAAATAAAATTGAAGTCAAACCTACTTCTGATTCCCTTTATGCAAATTCATTTTGTTACGACCTCATAATTCCTCCATCAACAATTGAAGAAATGCGGGATTACATTAAGGAAGATATGAAAAGATACTTCGGAATTAAAGTAATAACAGAAAAAAGGAAAATGAAATGCCTGGTTCTATCTAAAAGTGATGCGATTAATAAAATAATTTCCAGGGGATCAAAAGCGGATATAGATATAAGCGAAACGAGTATTAAAAAATTCATGAAGAATCAGCCGCTTAGCGATCTTATTCATTTGTTGAATAATCTTCCTGCAACAAGATCAATTCCGGTCATCAATGAAACCAATATTTCATCAAATATCGATTTGGAATTACCCAAAAACTTTTATGAACTAACCATTGATTCATTAAAAGCTTTCCTTAAAAAAGCAGGCTTTGGGGTAGCAGAAAAAGAAAAAGAAATTAAAGTATCAATCATTACAAACAAATAAACCAAAATAATTATGCTCACATCTAAATTCATAACAGAATGCTCCAGTCATCATAAAGGCATTCCACTTTATTATCAGAAAATTTTTATAATTGTTTTTTTGTGTGCTCTTTCGTGTACTTTAAGCGCCCAAAAGATGAGTGTTAAAGGGAAAGTAATCAATGAAGCCGGGGAACCGGTTCCGTTTGCCACAATTACTTTACAAGGATCCGAAAGGGCGGTTACAGCAACCAATGAGGGAACGTTCCGGTTTCCCAATCTTTTAATCAGTGACACCCTTATTATTAGCAGTGTTGGTTATGAACACGCCAAGTATAGGGTCAGTAAGAAAGAACCGATTCTGAAGATTGAACTTAAATCGGCCTCAACAGCATTACAGGAAGTTGAAATCGTAAATACCGGCTATCAGAATATTCCAAAAGAAAGGGCTACCGGCAGTTTTGATTTTATTGACAACAAAACTTTAAACCAACAGGTAGGAACCAATATTTTAAAGAGGCTTGAAGGAGTTAGCAGTTCTGTTTTATTTGATAATAATAAACTGATCAACGGACAGGTAAAAAACGACAATATCAGCATCAGGGGATTGAGTACAATTAATGCATCAACAGCAGTTTTAATTGTACTGGATGGCTTTATTTATGAAGGAGACATTAACAACATCAACCCGAATGATATTGAAAGTATCACTATTCTAAAAGACGCAGCGGCAAGCTCTATCTGGGGAGCAAGAGCTGGTAACGGAGTAATTGTCATCAATACCAAAAAAGGAAAGTTGAACCAAAGGCTTAAAATCGGTTTTAATACAGACATAATTGTAAACCAAAAGCCGGATTTAAAATATTTGCCACAAGTATCTTCCACAGATGAAATAAACATGGAAGAATTTCTTTTCAATAACGGTTTTTTTAATTCAGCTATATCCAGTCCATACCAGGCGCTCACTCCCGCTGCGGAGGTTTTTAACAACAGGGAAATGGGGTTGATCACCTCTGAAGATTCCGCAAAAGAAATTAATTCACTGAAAGCAATTGACAGCCGCGACCAATACCGGAAATACTTTTTAAGGAATGCATTTACACAGCAATACAATGTGAATCTAAGTGGAGGAGGTGCTGTAAATGCATTTACATTTTCAATTGGATATAACAGGAACCTTGGCGAATTAAGATCTGCATCAGATCAGATAAATGTACACCTCGCTAATTCTATTCGGCCGCTTAAAAATTTATTGATCAATATTGACGCTTATTATACCAATAGCAACAGTACTTCAGGGCTTCCAACCTACAATACTATTACTGTAGGGGATAGGCAGGTTCCATATCTGCAGTTCGCAGATGCTGCCGGGAACCCTTTACCGGTGGTAACCGGGTATCGGAATGAATATACAGACACTGCCGGGGGAGGCAAGTTATTAAGTTGGGAATATGTGCCTTTGGAAGATTACAAACACAATGTTGGAACAATAACGCTGAATGAATTATATGCCAATTTAGGGATTCAGTACAAGTTAAGCAACGCATTGAACGTAGAAGTAAAATATCAGTATCAGAAGCAACAAATAAATAATTCACAGTTAGCGGATGTAAATAGCTACAGTACGCGCAGCCTGATTAACCAGTTTACCCAAATTGATAATGCTACTGGTACTGTGAATTACATTATCCCGAAAGGCGGAATAAAAAATATTTACAATTCATTAACCGGTTCTTATACCGGCAGAGCGCAGCTTAATTTCAGCAATACATGGGGAAATCATAGCCTTTCTGCTATAGCAGGAATGGAAATGAGGCAGGTGCAGCAAACCAGTGACCAGAACGTAGTATATGGCTTCCAGGAAGATCCATTGCAATATTCAAATGTTGATTTTGTAAACTATTATCCAACATTTGTAGATGGATCCTATCAGAAAATTCCCGGCAATCTTTCCTTCAGCAATACCATAAACCGCTTTGTTTCATTTTATGGAAATGCTTCCTACACTTTTAAAAACAAGTATGTTATTTCTGCGAGTGCGAGACAAGATGGCTCCAATATTTTTGGCGCCAATACCAATGATAAATGGAAACCCTTATGGTCAGTAGGTGGATTGTGGAAGCTTTCAAAAGAATCGTTCTATAAAAGTTCCCTTTTTTCAACAATTAATGTAAGAACTACTTATGGATATAGTGGTAATGTTGACTTAAGTAAGACTGCTGCCGCAGTTGCTACTTATTTTACTGACGCTCCAGCAACCGGTTTCCCGTATGCAATGATTAGAACCTTAAATAACCCGAATCTAAGATGGGAAAAGACTTCGATGCTCAATGCAGCAATCGATTTTATTGTAAAACAAGGGCGCATTTCAGGAACGGTAGAATATTACCATAAAAAAGGTACCGATTTATATGGAAACACTCCTTACGACTACACAACATGGGGTGGCTCACCGAGTATCATTAAAAATGTGGCCGCCATTAGCGGAAAAGGAGTGGATATTACCTTAAATACCCGAAACCTTGTGGGAAAGTTTAAATGGAATACTGTGGTGCTTTTTAATTACAACAGCAATAAAACAACCAAGTATGAAACTACTGAAGCTGATAAAATTGTTTCAAAATTGGGTGCCGGAGGGTTAATAGTTCCAGTTATTGGAAAACCATTGTATTCAATTTCAGCATACAAATGGGGAGGCCTTGATGCAAATGGTAATCCGCAAGGGTATGTAAATGGGAAGAAAAGTACAGATTATGA
>DASSHD010000500.1:0-3490 GCA_035693085.1 Hanamia sp.
TAAGCAAAGACAAGCGCAGGTCAGTGCCGGTACAAATGTTGCCAATGCTTTTCTGAAAACAACTTTTCTGCCTAAGCTTGAAGTGACGAAATCCGTACAATCTCCTTTGGAAATGGAAAAAACAGAAACCGATTTTTATTACTCCCTTTGCCAAGTAGCAAGGCATTACAAGGGCTTCAATCCTACGGACACAAGGACTTTCGGCTATCCCTACAATATAGCCCTTTCTGTTTGGGAAGTGGAAAATCATCTAAAAAGGAACATTAGGAACTGGAACAGTTTGCGTTTGGTACAGGATAATAAAAGAAAGACCTTTTTTATAAGCGAAGAACAATATAATACAGGAACAACCTTGTTTTACATCCCTGTGATACCATTATATAAAATGCTCAAAGACCCGAATACAAAAAGAGCAGCCCGACTATTATTATCCGTATTCGCTTACCTGTATCATGTAGCCGATATACCTTATTACAGTCAGGAAGATACTTACATCTATTGGCAATACGAAATGATTGCTGATTGGATAGAGCAGGACGATGAAGCAGAATTGGACAGCCGTAAAGAGGAACTAAAGGTTGCTCAATGGTGCGGTGAAAAGATGGAGCAGAAAATATTCAACCGTAAAAATCTTGATGTATTCGCAGGACGGATAAAGGCATTCAAACCTACAAACAATTTTGAACAGGAATGCAAGAATATGGCTAAGAAAACATTTGCACTTTATACTGACTATCCCGCAACAAATGTTTTTCAACATGCCAATAATGCGGATGATGAGGCAGAACAGGAGGAGGAAGTAATTTCCATGAGCAAGTATATTTCCTTTATAGCTGATGCAAATGGGTGGCTGTATGAAACACTTGCCGAAAGTGTCAACAATGAATTTAATGAATATGGAACAATTGAAGAACCAACGATAGTGAAAGCATTTGACGGAACAGCTATTACCGATTGCAATCTTGATTTTGAGAGCAGGTTATTCCCCCTGATAGATGATTTATGTTATCTGTTGAATAATTATTAAAACAACGAATATGAAAGACGTAATGGAAAATATTGGTACACTCTATCATCCAAAAACAGCTTTGGTATTTTATGAAGCGAAAGGAATGAATGCAGAAGTCTATGTAGAGTATTTCGATATGGATAGAATAGAAACGGCAATCCTATAAACGCACATCCTTTGACTGTTAAAGAAGCACAGCGTTTATCAAAAGCATTGGACGTAACAAAAGAATGCAGTAAGGCTTTTTTAAAACCTAAAACTATCATAGCCTCTAATATCCTATACACAGACCCATCCGAAAACGGCTTTGTGATGTGGTTTACAAAGGCAATAAGTAAAAATCTCTTTTTTATAAATGGATTGGGAATATCAAACGGCATGGCGGGTGTACCCGCATTACTTTGGATAGCCAACAAAGAAAAGCTGCATATCTATGCCCTGAAAAGTGACAGAAAACCGACCGAAAACACACCGCTTTATCATGCACCTTTTTTCAATGTCTATGCAGAAGGAAACGTATGTATGGGTACGGTGGATATCAATATCAGGAAGTCAGCATCATTGGAAGAATTTACTGCCGCATGGGAAAATTATTTTTTCAATAGTTATTTCAGTCATCTGATGCAAAATCACCACCCCGTAAAAGGAAACTGTGTTACACTATGGAAGAAGCTACGTAAAACAGGAGAGCCATTTCCAAAAGACATATTGAAAAAAACACAAAACACAATCAAAAATATACTACGATGAAAACGGATAAAATAAAGGTACACTTTACAGACAATGACCTGATCGCTCCCTCCAATCCCGTTGAAGTAAATCTTATAGGAGCCGGTGGAACAGGTTCAAAAGTATTGACCGCATTGGTAGAAATGAATTACAGCCTGAATGAATTGGGACATGCAGGGTTAGCGGTCAGGCTTTGGGATGACGATATAGTAACCGATGCCAATTTGGGCAGGCAACGGTTTGCTGAATGTGAGGTAGGGCTATATAAATCCGCTGCCCTGATAAACCGTTCCAACAGATGGGCTGGCACGAACTGGAAAGCGGAAACAATGAAATTTGGGAAAGATAATTTAGGCAGGTTGCCCGAACATTTACAGACTGCTATTTACATTTCCTGTGTGGATAGCGTGAAGGCAAGGTTCGAGATTGCAGAAATTCTCAGAGAACTGGATGATTACAGGGCATTCCGAAACCGTGCAAAATACTGGATGGACTTTGGCAATAGCCAATCTACAGGGCAGGTAATACTTTCAACCATCGGGAATATTTCTCAACCTCAATCAAACAAATACGAAACAGTTGCCAACCTGCCTTTCATTACGGATGAATACGGCAGTTTGCTGAAACAATCTGAAGATAGCGACCAGACCCCAAGCTGTTCGCTTGCCGAAGCATTGCAGAAACAAGACCTTTATATTAATTCCGCTCTTGCTCAAATAGGTTGCTCCCTGCTGTGGTGCCTTTTTCGCAACGGAATGACCGAACACAGGGGCTTTTTCCTCAACCTTGACAATTTTATTACCCAACCTATAAAAGTCGCCTAAAGCCCTCCCGGGCGGCGCAGCGGCATTCCTTTCCCCGTAGGCGGAAAGACGCTGCGCGAAGAAGCGGTGCAGCCACTTGTCCCCAACCAGATCTCCAACGCACCTACCTATCCTATCCGGTTGCGGACAACAGGCTGCGGCATTTTTATCATATCGTTACTGTTTACTCCCATTTTCTTCAATTAGTTAGTGTATTCTATATTCCTTAAAAGTCATCGTTTACTATGGACTTTTATAGTCAAAGCAAGCTAAACTTCGTTGACTATGTGTTTTTTTAGTAAATTTGAATCAGAGTATGAATATAAAAGAATATAAATCGGGAGCTTTCACAAAACAGTACGGATACAAGAGTTTTAGCCCTAATCCAATTAACAAGGAATGGAGCATAAATAACCCTGAGATCAATACCCTTTTAGAAGAAGCAAATTTAAGGATGGGAGAGCTTAATGCATTCTCGACTTTTGTGCCGGATGTGGATGTTTTTATCAGGATGCACATTGTGAAAGAAGCAACTCAATCCAGCCGTATTGAGGGAACACGTACCCGAATGGATGAGGCTGTACTGGAAGCAAAAGATATCAGCCCTGAATTAAAAGATGATTGGCAAGAAGTACAAAATTATATCGAGGCCATGAATCATTCTATTAAGAACCTTGAAAAACTGCCCTTGTCTTCCAGGCTAATCAAGGAAGCTCATAAAATCTTATTAAAAGGAGTAAGAGGCAAAAATAAATTGCCTGGTGAATTTCGCACAAGTCAAAATTGGATTGGCGGAGCCACAATTACTGATGCTATATTTGTGCCACCACATCATACACTTGTACCAGATTGCATCAGTGACTTGGAGAAGTTTCTGAATAATGAAGATATACAAGTTCCGCACTTAATCAGAGTCGGTATTGCACATTACCAATTCGAGGCTATACAC
>DASSHD010000501.1:0-5974 GCA_035693085.1 Hanamia sp.
TTCGGTTTTTCAAAAACATCCTGAATGGATTCAATCTGCCAAAGAAAATAATATTGATCTGAATGCATGGACAGTAAACGAAGAAAAAACCATGAATTGGCTTTTGGCAAACGATTTTAATTTTATTACTACTAATGAGCCTGAAATATTATTTAAGGAAATTGAAAAATCTCCCGTTACAAAAGGAATGAAGTTGGTGTGGAGCGATGAATTTAATTACACCGGCTTGCCTGATAGTACCAAATGGAATTATGAAGTGGGTGGTAATGGTTGGGGAAATAATGAAAGGCAATTTTATACCGATGCGGATACGATGAATGCCATTGTAAAAAATGGAATCCTTTCCATCATTGGCAGAAAAGAGAAACACGGAGATAATGAATATACTTCTGCACGGTTAGTTACTAAAGGTAAAACAGAATGGAAATACGGCCTTATAGAAATAAACGCTAAACTTCCGGCAGGGCGCGGTTTATGGCCTGCAGCCTGGATGCTGGGAAGTGATGTTGAAAAAATCGGGTGGCCTGACTGTGGCGAAATTGATATAATGGAACATGTGGGCTTCAAAAAAGATACGGTGTTGGGAACAATACACACCGGCGCTTACAATCACATCAAAGGAACCCAAAAAGGGAAAGATATTTTTATCGAAAATCCATATACTCAATTTCACACTTTTGCTATTGACTGGACACCCGAAAAGATTGATTTTTTGCTTGACGGAAATGTATATTTTCAATTCAAAAACGAGCATAAAACAAATGCGGAATGGCCTTTTGACAAGCCATTTTTTCTTATTTTAAACATGGCCATTGGCGGTAATCTTGGTGGGAAAAAAGGGATTGATGATTCCATTTTCCCTGCTACTTATCAGATAGATTATGTAAGGGTTTTTCAGTAGAGACAAAACATAACTTTGCAGTGCAGTTTTAAAAAACAAAATAAAATTCCAAATGAAAAAGAATTTTCTTTTATTGATTACGATTTCCCTTTTGGCCTGTAATCATAAAATGACAACAGGCACATCGGCTTCAGGCTCTAATGATTACAATGCAGATAGCAAACAAATAATCGTTTATACTACTGCCGAAAATACTGATTTTCGTTTAACGCCCACCGATACATTGCATTTTAATGATTTTGGTCAGCCGGTGGAAACACAGATTTATATTTTTGTAGATCCAACAAAAACGTTTCAAAATATGATGGGTATTGGTGGCGCCCTGACAGACGCTGCAGCAGAAACTTTTTTTAAACTGCCAAAAGATAAACAAAAGGAATTATTAACGGCGTATTATAGTAAAGATAAAGATAAAGGAATAGGATATACACTAGCAAGAACTAATATCGGTAGTTGCGATTTTTCGAGTGGCAGCTATACTTATATTAAAGAAGGCGACTCTGCCTTAAAAACTTTTAGCATTGATCATGATCAGCAATTTAAAATTCCTTTTATTAAAGATGCGATGGCAGCAGCAGGAGGAAAATTAACTTTGTTTGCAAGCCCATGGAGTCCGCCTGCTTTTATGAAAGCCAATGATGACCTGCTCCATGGCGGAAGATTGAAGCCAGAATATTATCATAGCTGGGCCATGTATTTTACTAAATTTATTAAGGCTTACCAGGCTGAAGGAATTCCTATATGGGGGATTACAATACAAAATGAGCCGATGGCAAAACAAACATGGGAATCGTGCAACTATACTGCAGATGAAGAAAGGGATTTCCTTAAGAATGATTTAGGCCCTGTAATGAAAAGCCAGGGATTGGGAGATAAAAAAATAATCGGATGGGATCATAACCGTGATTTAATTTACCAATGGTCTTCTACTTTATTAAGTGACCCGGAATCAGCAAAATATTTATGGGGGATCGGTTTTCACTGGTATGAAACCTGGACAGGTGGCAAGCCTATGTATGATAATGTAGGATTGGTACACGAAGCATTTCCAAATATTAATTTACTTTTTACAGAAGGATCCAACGAATTGTTTGATATAAATAAAATACATGAATGGAAATTGGGAGAAAGATATGGTGAATCCATGATCCATGATTTTAATAATGGATCTGTGGGTTGGACAGACTGGAATATATTATTGGATGAGCATGGCGGCCCGAATCATGTAGGCAATTACTGTTTTGCCCCCATACATGCCAACACACAAACCGGTGAATTGATTTATACAAATTCATATTATTACATTGGCCAGTTTTCGAAATTCATTCATCCAGGCGCCAAAAGAATTATCAGTTCTTCCAGCAGAAGTTCTTTGCAAACAACAGCTTTCAGGAATGAGGATGGAAGTGTCGCTACGGTAGTATTGAATGAAGGCGACATAAAAATTGATTATTTTATTTGGGTAAATGGTAAAGCTGCAGAAGTAACTTCTTTGCCTCATTCTATTCAAACATTGGTTTTTTAAACATGGATGTTTGAGGTGAAATAAAAAATTATTTTATTCTTTCACACCCGCTTTGGGTCCCCTCATTACATGGCCTCTTCAAAAATGTTTTCTTCCACCCGGTTTTGTTTGAGTAATAAATAATGATTTTTTAATGAAGTTGCCAAAGGAAAACTGCGGTAAGGCAATTCATTTTCCTTAGCAAATTTTCGGAATTCTTTGGTGATTTCCGGATAATATACGTGATTGATATTAGGAAAAAGATGATGCACAATGTGAAAATTAAAACAACCCATAAAAAACCTGGTGAAAAAATTATCATGAGTAACATCATTGGTAGTTTGGAGAACATGCATCATCCAGCCAAACGGCAACTTGTTTTTCGAATCAGGCTCCGGAAAGATATTTTCAATATTGGCGTGGGGCGATAACAAAACTATTAAAGCAAAAATACTGGCCGTAAAAAGGAAAATAATAAATGCCAAAACGGACTGTAGCCAGCTTATGGAAAGTACCAGCTTAGGTAAGATCAACATATAAAAAAAGAAAAAAAGTTTAAAACAAAAAAGTTTCACATATTCTATTGCCGGTATTTTTATCAGTTTATGAATAATATTTTTCTTATTAAAAAAATCTTTAAAATCTCTTACCAATAGCCAGTTAGGGACATAAAAAGGATAAAGCAACGGCAGGTAAATGTACTGGTATTTATGAAACCTTGTGTAAGCCCCGGTAGGATAAATTCTTGCCAGAGGGCTTTGTTCAATATCCGTATCCCATCCTTTTACATTTGGATAATTATGATGAAAACGTACATGCCTCAATTTCCAGGTATAACTATTAGCGCCGAGCAAATCAAAAAAATGTATGCATATTTTATTCATCATTTTATTTTGAAAAATAGTACCGTGTACAGCATCATGAATCAGATTAAGAAAATTAAGGACTACCAATATTCCCAAAAGAAAATAACAGGAATACAGCACCACTAAGTTCGATCCGAAAATTAATACAAATGTGTAAGTAAGAATATAAGAAAGCGGAAACAAAAAAGCTTTCACCATAATTTCTTTCCTTCTTTCGGGCAATTGTTCTACAATTTCGTTAACTCTTTTTCTAAATTTTTTGAAAAGCAACTTTTCATCAGAAGCATGATAAACAGGCTTTGCAGATTTTATTTGTGTAAAATTATTTATCATGACTCAAAAAAAATTGGTAATTATCAGGAATAAATTTCAAATTGCCACTTGTACCTTTTAAATAAATGAGTTAATAAAAAATCACTTTTATCGAAATTCACACAATTTTAATACCTGAAATTTTTATGTATTATTCAAAATAAAAGTGTGGAAAAAATTCAACTGATCTAAAAAATGTTATTTGATTGGGGCTTTAAATCAACAGTTTTTTTTGTTCGCTTTTAAATAAAGATTGCCAGTCTTAAAAAGTTTTTTTGAATTAAAATATCCTCGCAGGGTTGCCAATTCCTGGATAATCCATGGTGGTGAAAGCCAGGTAAAAAATGCTTTTAATAAATTACTTTTGAAAATATTTTTATATAGTATTAAATCAAAAATTATGTTTCAATTAAAAATAATTATCGCAAGCACGCGCCCCGAAAGAAAAGGGGTTTCAGTTGCCAATTGGTTTATTGAAATTGCAAAAAATGATTCCAACTTTGAAATTGAAGTTTTAGATCTTGCCGAAATAAATCTTCCTTTTATGGATGAACCCAATCATCCGCGTTTACAGAAATATACAAAAGAACATACAAAAGAATGGAGCAGAACAATTGATGAAGCAGATGCATTTGTGTTTGTAATTCCTGAATACAATTACAGTATGCCACCGACATTATTAAATGCGATAGATTTTTTGTTTAAAGAATGGAATTATAAACCTGCGGCGTTGGTTAGTTATGGTGGTATATCCGGCGGTTTGCGATCTGCTCAAATGTGTAAACTGGCGATTTCCACTGTAAAGATGGTTCCATTATTTGAAGGGGTAAGTATTCCATTTTTTGAAAAGCAAATTGATGAAAATGGCATATTCCATGGTAATGAACCGGAAATCAAATCTGCCGGTATTATGTTACGCGAATTGTTGAAATGGACAGAAGCATTAAAGCCAATGAGGAATAAATAAAAATGAAACCATGAATAAAGAAACAGCAATAAAATTATTTGAGCAAAAGCAAATCCGTTCTTTGTGGGATGATGAAAAAGAGAAATGGTATTTTTCAATCGTAGATGTGGTAGGGGTACTTACCGAAAGTGAGCGACCACGTAAGTATTGGAGTGATTTAAAAAACAAATTGAAAAAGGAAGGAAGTGAGTTGTCCGAAAAAATCGGACAACTGAGACTCAAGGCAAATGATGGTAAATTCTATATTACTGATGTCGCTGATACTGAACAATTGTTTCGCCTCATTCAATCTGTACCTTCTCCCAAAGCGGAACCATTTAAAATGTGGCTGGCAAAAACAGGGAGGGAAAGGATAGATGAAATAGAAGATCCTGAAATAGGAATAGATCGTTTGATGGAAACTTATTTAAAAAAGGGTTATTCAAAAGCCTGGATAAACCAACGGCTTAAAAGTATTGAGGTACGGAAAGAACTAACCGATGAATGGGATGAGCGAGGCGTAAAGAAAGGTAACGAGTATGCCATACTTACTGATGAAATTACTGAAGCGTGGAGCGGGTTTACAGTTAAGAAATACAAAAATTTTAAAGGACTGAAAAAAGAAAACCTCAGAGACAACATGACTAATTTAGAATTGGTTTTAAATATGCTGGCTGAAGCAACTACCGCAGAAATCAGCAAAGAAAAAAGAAAAGAAACCGAAAAATTTTACAGAAAATAAAAGTATTGCCAGGCAAGGCGGAACCATTGCCGGAAATACACGTAAAGAGATTGAACAAAAAACCGGGAAGAAAGTGGTAACCAATATTTCGGCAAAAAAAATTTTAGTGAATAAAACTAAGGCTAAAAATGAATTAAAACGATGAAACTTTTTATAAAAAATATGGTTTGCCCGCGCTGCATTATGAGCGTGGAAAATATTTTGAAAGAAAATAATCTGGAATCGAAATATGTGCAATTGGGAGAAATTGAATTATTAAAAACTCCGGGCAAAAAACAATTGCAAAAATTTTCAACAGATTTAGAAAAAGTGGGTTTTGAGTTATTGGATGATCAGAAAACTCAATTGATTGAGAAAATAAAAACGTTGCTGATTCAAAAAGTGCAGGAAGGAAATATCGAAGAGCATTTCAGTATCAATAAATTTTTATCTAAAAAAATATTCAAAGATTATTCTTCGATCAGTAAATTATTTTCAGAAGTGGAAGGAATTACCGTTGAACAATTTTTCATTCTGCAAAAAATAGAAAAAGTAAAAGAGTGGCTTGTTTACAATGAGCTTTCATTAAGCCAGATTGCTTTCAATCTGGGTTACAGCAGCACCCAGCATCTGAGCGGACAATTTAAAAAACTTACAGGTATGACTCCCACGCAATTTAAGTCTTTGGGCGCTGAACACAGGAGGGCGATTGATGATATTAATT
>DASSHD010000502.1:0-3031 GCA_035693085.1 Hanamia sp.
ATAATTTTCCAAAAGTTCACAGTAAGGAAGAAATATTTTTCTTGTATTTTTTATTTTTTAAAATTTTTTAAATGAAAGCAGCTATTTTAAATGAATTTGGGAAAGCGGAAAATTTAGAAATTTCTGATGTACCCAAACCTGAAATAAATGACGAACAGGTATTGATAAAAGTGGCGGCTGCCGGCATCAATCCTGTGGATACAAAGGTTCGGGCCGGAACGAGCGGTATGTCTAAGCGAATAAAATTACCTGTTATTTTAGGTTGGGATGTAAGCGGTATAATTGTAAAAACCGGAAAGAATGTTTCTGGTTTTAAAGTGGGAGATGCTGTTTTTGGTTGTATCGGATTTCCCGGATTGGGAAGTGCTTATGCTGAATTTACTTTAGCTGATCCCAAAGTTTTGGCAAAGAAACCACGTAATATTTCTTTTGAAGAAGCTGCTGCAGTGTCACTCGCAGGGCTAACGGCTTACCAGGCAATCAACGAACAATTACAAATTACTTCGGGGCAGAAAATTTTAATCCAGGCTGCCGCAGGCGGCGTTGGGCATCTCGCAGTTCAGTTTGCCAAAATCAATGGTGCTTACGTGATGGGTACTGCCTCTGAAAAAAATCAACAATTTCTAAAATCCCTCGGTGTTGATCGCTTTATTGATTATAATAAAGAGAAATTTGAAGATATAGTTCATAATGCAGATGCAGTTCTTGATGCTATGGGAGGTAAGGTTTTATATCGCTCAATTACCTGTGTAAAGCGCGGCGGCATTGTAGTTTGCCTGCCTTCTTCTACCAAAGATGATCCTAAAGCGATAGAACTTGCCAAAGAACATGACGTAAAATTAATATGGCCAATGATGCGTACAGATGGTAAACAAATGAAGATAATTGCAGAATTATTAGAGCAGAAAAAACTAAGAGTATTTGTTGATAAGATATTTACTCTCGATCAGATTGCGTGGGCGCATAAAGCTGTGGAAACACATAGTACCAAAGGAAAAGTAGTGGTGAAGGTGAGTTAGGAGATTTTTTTATGAGATCAAAAAGCATATTCTTTTATTTTTCCCGATTTTCTTTTGAACCGAATTAATGGTTAACCTGTAAAATAATCACGCTAAATTTTAAAAATAAATGTTCCAAAAAGAGATAATCCTCTTTAATTCAATTTCGTACTATCTTTGAAAATCTATTTATACTCCTTGAAACGAACTGTGATTCACATTCATTTCATAATTGTATTAAAATAAAAAGATGGAAAAAAAACCAATTAAAAGGAATCCCAATATCGTGAAACTTTCCCGGGATCATCATGCAAGCCTTTTATTTTGCTGGAAATTACGACAAGGAATTAAACGGCATGCTGCCATTGACAGGATGGTAAAATACATACAATACTTCTGGGCACAGCATTTTGCACCTCATTTTAAAGAAGAAGAACAATTTCTTTTTGCATCTGTCAATGATGATAAAGTTCAGAAAGCTATTGAGGATCACAAAAGAATACAAATGCTGATTAATGAACTCTCATATCTTGATTCAAAAGAAAGCGCGGAAAGGTTATCAGGACTGGCAGATACTGTAGATGAGCATGTGCGCTACGAAGAAAGAGTTTTATTTCCACATCTTGAAACTACGCTTTCAGAAGAGCAACTGGAGTTTATCGGCGACCAGATTTCAGACAAACCATTGCAGGATAATTATGAAGATAATTTTTGGGAAAAGTCTGCTTCTTTATAAAGCCTGGGTTTATTTTTCCGCATTCTATAAAAATTTTTATTGACGAATGATCACTCATAAAAGAGACATATCTTTTACGTTGGTATGCTGTGATGAAGAAGTTACTATTGAAACTTATGAAGGAGAATTCAGAAATCTGATGGTGCTTATCAATGAAAAAGTCTATGCAGAAGATTTCGGTGAATGTAAAGGTATCGGAAGATGTGGTACCTGTCTGGTAGAAGTAGAAGGATTAAATGGCACAGCTTCTTTGATGGAAAGAAATGAAAAGAGTACGTTGGCAAAATGCGCGGTAAAAAAATCAAATCTTCGTTTATCTTGCCAGATCATGATCAACGATGCTCTAAAAAATTCGGTTATAAAAATTGTAGAGGAAAGGGAAGATGTCAGATAAATGCTCCTTGTTGACGATAAGAAAATTATCTAACAGTAGAAGAAAAAATATTTTAAATTCCAATTTATTTATTTTTAAACCTGGAAGGTTTAAAAATGGAAAAGTTGAGTTGGCAGTAAAACAACAAATATTGAAGATTTCTATTTTCTGAGCATTACTAAACCTTCTAAATCCTATTTACAACCAAAATTCTTTATAGATTTATCCTTAAAATGTTTATTCTTGAAACACTTATTTTTACTTCTTGTCTTTTCTACTATTTCATTTTTTATGATAGCTCAAAAAATTCCGGAATATTATATTCAAAAGAAAAGTTTTAATGATTCTCTCAAAAAGATTGTTCATGACGTGAATCTGGATGGTACGTATGATGCCGGTGATGATGGAATGGAAACAATTTCCTTTGCCGTAATTGATCTTAATGGCCGCAAACCTATGCTGGGCGGAGTAAACATGGAACATTTTATTTACCCCGCTTCGGTATATAAAATGTATGTGGCTATGGAAATTTTAAAGCAGGTGAGTGAAGAAAAATATTCTTTGTTTAAATCTTATATAGTAAAGTCTCCTAATGATGTGGATCGTATTCGTGAAATAAGTTGGGATCCGCGCCCGCTTTTAAAAGATGGAGATACCGTTACAGTTGATTATTTATTAGACCTGATGATCACGCGCAGTGATAATTCTGCGGCTAATTGTATGATTGATATTGCCGATAGAAAAAATATCAATGAAACGATGCACGAAAACGGATGGTACGGAAGCGAAGTAACACGAAAATTTTTAAGCAGAAAGTTGGAAGATCCGGGTTATGATACGATTAGAAGTACTGTAACGTGTGCATTACATGCTGCTGATTTCATGTATAAAATTTATAAAGATCAATTAGTAAATCCGTGGGTA
>DASSHD010000503.1:0-7726 GCA_035693085.1 Hanamia sp.
TTATTTACTGAACTCATCCAAATACTTGCTCCATAATAATTGGTAGAACTTATTTAATGAATTAAATAATCTTTTATTTCCTTTTAAAATATCTGGATGAAGTTCAAAAAACTTAGTAAGAACCTCTGTAGAAAATGTCAATGCCAGATATGAAGGTAACAAACCTGCATACTTATGGCTTGAGCTACTGTACTTCAATAAGCCATCATGTGCAGGATTAATGCTTTTTTCAAGATGGTATTTTTCGACAATTCTCCAATTACCATGAACTATGTCCGATGTCCTCTTATACACTGAAAAATAGTGCATAGGCTCGTCTCCGCCTATTTCATCTGCCATTATTTTGATACTATTTTCAAATGAATCACCTTTTTCTACGGCTAAATTGATATCTTCAACGCCTTCTGATTTCATCATTGCATCAAATTCCTCAGTTAATTTTTGGAAATTGGGATTGGCATCGTCTCTTCCTTTTTTTAGTTCGTCGATATAATCAATGAATAATTTCTCTCTACCAACCTTATATTGCCTGTATTGTTTAAGTGCTTCCACATCTCGTTTAGTTATAAACCATAAAAACTTAATTCTATTTTCATATAATAGACGCAATGTAGACTCAGCAATTTCACCTTCATGTCTTTCCTCTTGTTCTATTATTTTTTCAAATAAATATTGTTGCCGAGCAATGAAGCCCATAAAAACCTCAGCTACCTCCAAATGAAAAAAGTCAGGAAGATTTATTTCTTTAAACTTTTCATAATAAACTGATAATCTCTTTTTCAAAGAATTTATTTTATTCTTCTTAAAGTTTTTGGTTTCATATTTTAAATCTGAAGGCGAAGTAATAAATGGCAGATTGTCATAATTGTAATTCCAGATAAAGTCACTAAAGTGTTTATCAATTACATCATTATCTTGAATTGGTCCCAGCCACATTGCGGTAATACTTGTTGAAAGCATTGGATTTAATATTTCTTCTCTTGTTTTATTTCGCAATACCCCGAATGGATCATTGGTTTCTCCTATTAAAAATTTAGTTAGAATAAATTTGCATAGAAGGGAAGTTGGTTTTCTTCTTTCATCAGTATCCTTATAGGCTCGATATACATATTTGTGTGCTAACAAATTTCCTTTAGGGACATTAAAGCCAAATAACTTGTGATATGTAATCATTAAAAATTTTATAGCCTTATTGAAAACGGTATTTTTAATATCATTTAGAATAATTTGATTTTCTATAATGATTTTGAAAAGGATTGATAAATTTCCCTTCCAAAGAATTCCAAATTCTTCCAATTTGCTTTTGAGTTTATGTAAGTCGGAAAGAATTTCCTTGGGCTCATGATCTTGAAGGGCTATTGCAATGTGTAATAATTCAACTCTTGAATCCTTCCAGGAAGAAGGAGGCAAAATATAACCAGGATGCTCTTCCCAGAAACTATCCCACTCTGAGATTATTTTCTTAATTCTACCTTTCTTCCTAATCCTGTTATTTTTTTTCTTCATAAGATTCGCTTTCATGAATAATTCCAATCATTCCTCCGCCACCATCCACGCCTTTTCCTCTCCCATCTCATACACCTTTCCTTTTTCTTCAAATGCCTCCCGCAATACACTTTGCAACAACTGCTGTGCATATTCCCGGCTTTGTTGTACCTGCGTTTCTAACTGACTTAATTGCTGTTGCAATTGCTGTACTTTAGCTACTATGTGATGTTGTTCGGCAAGTGGAGGGAGAGGAAATTTCAATTCAGAAAGAATTCCAAGATTGATATTTTTTTGGGCTGTTGAAGGGGCAAATTGTTCAAGCATATCTTTTGAAACATTAATGAAATAACTGACGTACTTTGAAATAACCTCATCAACAGCATTGAAACAAACAATACTATCAGGTACGCAAGCATCTATATTAAGAAATCCATATTCCGCAATATTTGCTGCAATAGTTATGCATAGCGTCCCTTGCTTTTGCATTTCACTTTGCTTTAATCCTACTTCATTGTAATAGCCATTAATTGAGGTAATTAATCCATTTTGTTTTTTTGCTTGTGACACTTCCCCTGTTTGTATGAATGGGTAAGTTCCATTTATAAAAAGATTTCTATCATTTCTTGGTCTATGTTTCGATTTTCCTCTTTTTAAAATACCAACTTCATAAAGTCTGCACCACACCCATCCTTCCGGTAATTCAAAAGGAATTTCATCTTCTGTTATTGATGGCAGTTCTTTTTCTTTCTTGAGCTTGCCCGCTTTTATTAATTTTTGTTTTTCCGCTTTTATGCGTTTTAGTAATTCTGTTGCCGGTTCGTCTTTTGCGTTCTGTTTGGTTAATTTTCCCTGTACGGCTTCCTGCAATATGGTTTGTCGGAGAAGTTGAAGATAGGTTTGTTGTTGGGTAAGTTCTTTATCAAGCAAAGAGTATTTAGCATTAATATTATTTAACCTGCTTACTATTATTGTTTGGTCAACGATAGAAGGAAGTGGAATTTCAAAATCCAAAACATGACTCGGCCTAATAGCTGCATAATTAGTACTTCCCTTTGAGCTAATTTGGTCTTGTATAATATTAGTTTTTATAAGCCAGGCTAAATAATCTTTGAGCATTTTACTTTCATCAACTTCGAATAAAAAGTAATGACTACTGACTATTGCGCCCTCTAATTCTTTTCCAACAAATCCATAACCACCAACTTTCGCATCTATCTCTGCAACAAGAAAATCACCTTCTTTACATACCTGTTGCTTCTTTGTATTAATTGCAACGCCTTTTATTACATCTCTTAAAACGACGCCTTTTCTACTTACCTGCACCCGGCATCTTTTATATTCAACAGAATTATCTATTGTTATAAATTGTTTGCGATGAGTTATTACTTTTCCTAATTTTTCAATCATCACACTAATTCTTCTTTTAATTGTTTTAATAACTGATTACTTTTTATAAATGATTTTCCAAGCAAATCAATTAATTCTTCACTCGTAAATTTTTGTTCTTCTTCCGCGGCATGTGGATTCTTAATATCGAAATTATAATTCCGATTTTTTAATTCATCAACGCTCACTTTCCAGGCATATTCATTCTCTTCACGCTTCTTCCACCATTTACGTTCAAGGTCAAACTCCTTAATATTTATTGGTTTGGTTTTATTATAATTCTTTACGCCATCAGGGTAAGGATGTTCAAAATACCAAACTTCTTTCGTGGGTTTGCCTTTGGTAAAAAACAGGAGGTTTGTTTTGATGCCGGTATAAGGGGCAAACACGCCATTGGGCAACCGCACAATCGTATGAAGATTGCATTTTTCCAACAGGTTTTCTTTTATTCGGGTTGCCACGCCTTCGCCAAACAAAAAGCCATCGGGTAATACCAATCCGCAGCGGCCTCCGTCTTTTAATAAGTGAATTACAAGAGCCATAAAAAGATTTGCTGTTTCCCTTGTGCGGAACTGGGAAGGAAAATTATTTTCAATGCCATCTTCTTCCATGCCTCCAAAAGGCGGGTTGGTAACAACCACATCCACCCTGCTTTTTTCATTCCAATCAACCCAGCTTCTGCTTAATAAATTATCATGGTCAATTGACGGCACTTCTATGCCATGCAAAATCATATTGGTAGTAGCAAGCATGTGTGGCAAAGGTTTTTTTTCTACACCTCGTATGCTGTTTTGCAAAGTTTCTCTCTCCTCTATAGTTTTTACTTTCTGATGTTTTAAAATGTAATCTATCGTATTTACCAAAAAGCCAGCAGTTCCGCAAGCGGGGTCAAGCACCGTTTCCCCTAATTTAGGATTGATCATTTCTACCACAAATTGTGTAACGGCCCGTGGAGTATAAAACTCTCCGGCATTACCTGCACTTTGAAGGTCTTTTAATATTTGTTCATAAATATCGTTGAAGGCATGGCGGTCGGCCTGCGAGGTTAATTGTATATCAGTATTAATTTTATTGATAACCTGTCGCAAAAGTGTGCCGCTTTTCATGTAATTGTAAGAGTCTTCAAAAACATCTCTTACCATTTTTGCCGCATCTCTGTTATGCCGCAACGTCATGTTTTTAAGCGTAGGAAATAAGGTATCATTTACAAAACCCAACAAATCATCGCCGGTCATTCCTTCTTCATCGGCCGCCCAATTACGCCAGCGCAAATCTTTTCGTATAGGAGATTTATAATTATCGTTGGTAATTTCCCAATCGTTTTCTTTTTCATCAAATATTTTCAAAAACAACATCCAGCCGAGTTGGGAAATACGTTGTGCATCACCATCCACACCCGCGTCTTTTCGCATGATGTCCTGGATGGATTTTATGGTTGAGGATAAATTTGGCATATTTGTTTGTTTACTGCTTTGATTGTCTGAACGGTGATTTGTTTGATTATTTTGATTTTTATGATTCGTGGAGTTTGTCTGAACGGTGATTTGTTTGATTAGTTTGATTTTTATGATTGTGAAGTTTATCTGAACGGAGATTTGTTTGATTATTGTGATTTTTATGATTTCCGCTTTTTAATCAAATTAATCACATAAATCCTAAGAATCATCGTTCAGACAGTATTTGCTTTAAATTTCTTATTGGTTAATCTTTTAAATTTTAAACTCGGTTCGCCGAAGTTAATCAGCAATCCTATTTCTAAATTATATGCCTCTAAATAATTAATTGCCTGTGTAAAATTTGTGCTTTCGAATGCTGCTATGGCTTTCAGTTCAACAGAAATAATACCTTCTACAAAGAAATCTACCCTCCTTGTGGCGATTTGTTCTTCGCGATAAAAGATGGGCATTTCAAATTCCCTTTGGAACGAAATACCTGCCAGGCGCATTTCTATTTCCAATGCCCTTTGATAAACCACTTCCTGGAAGCCATTACCCAATATTTTATGAACTGTCATGGCGCAACCAATGATTTTGGAAGTAAGCTCTGAATATTTGTATTCTTCTTTAATCATGACGGAGATTTGTTTGATTATTTTGATTACTGTGATTTTCACTTCCTTCAATCATACCCAATCATATAAATCCTAAAAATCATCGTTCAGACAAAATGTTATCTGAACGGAGATTTCTTTGATTATTTTGATTACTGTGATATTCACTTCCTTCAATCATACCCAATCATATAAATCCTAAAAATCATCGTTCAGACAAAATAATCTTTTAGAAAATCTATGCATACAATTCTTTTTCTAAATCCTTAACAGCTTCATAATATTTTTCCTTACTTCCAAACATATTGATTATTTCAGGCGGTGTTCCAAAATTAGTAAGAGGATCAATTGATAACACTTCTGAATTTTCAATAGTTGTTATCCCTTCATCTGCATATTTATCGAGTAAAGCATTTAATACTTTCCTTGCCTGCTCGCCATACTTTGTAAAATAATTTCGCTTCTTTACATTATTGGCTCTTTCCTTTCTTGTTAATGGTGGCTGATCATAGGCAACGTGGCAAATAATATCAAAAAGATCTGCCTCTTTATTTACTGCATCTGTTAGCACATCCACCATTATTCCCTGTTCCTCAAGTTCTTTTATAATAGCTGCTTTTTTCTCACCATCGTTCCATTTATTTAAAAAATCATTCAGGGTGGCAAAGTGATTTTTAATAATTTCTTTGGTATGATCTTTTAAAGAAACCGTTATTGGCTGGCCGTTATTATCAAAATACATTTCCCTTGAAACTAATACTGAAACATCTATTCCATTTACATAAATTTTATGGCTTCCTTCTGCCGCGTAAGTGACCATATTGTTTTCGGGGTATCTTACTATTGGTTTTCTTAACTGAAGTTCTTCGCCGCTTACATTATCAATTATAGGATCAGTAAAATTTTCTTCTTCCTCTTCAACGGTTGATAAATCAGTATTTTCTGTTGCCTCCTTTACCCTGATAGCAGGACCGTCAAAATCGGGATCAGCGAAAAGATCAGTTACATTTCTAAAATCAAGAATGGTAAAATACAGTTTTCCAAAATCTTCCCGTATTCTTGTACCCCTTCCGATGATCTGCTTAAACTCTGTCATGCTTCGAATGTTGCTGTCGAGTACAATCACTTTGCAGGTTTGCGCATCTACTCCGGTTGACATCAGTTTTGAAGTAGTGGCAATTACAGGATATTTCTCTTCAGGGTTAATAAAATTATCCAATTCATTTTTCCCCTCCTTGTTGTCGCCGGTAATCTGCATTACGTACTTGTAGTTTTCTTTTACAAGGTCAGCATTTTGTTTTGCTAAAGCAGTTCTCATTCGTTCTGCATGATCAATATCTACACAAAAAACAATTGTTTTGGAAAAACGACCTACGCCTCTTAAAAATTCAGTCACTTTTTTGGCAACTATATCTGTTCTTTCTTCAATCACTAATTTTCGGTCAAAATCATTCCGGTTATAAATCCTGTCTTCAATTTCATTGCCTTCTTTATCCAGCTTTCCTTTATCCGGACGCCATCCTTCCAGGTCAACATTCAAACCAATCCTGACTACCCGGTAGGGAGCGAGGAAGCCATCGTCAATCCCTTGTTTTAATGAATAAGTGTAAACAGGATCACCGAAATATTCTATGTTGGAAATTTCATTCGTTTCTTTTGGTGTTGCCGTCATTCCAAGATGAGTAGCATTTTTAAAATAATCAAGTATTTCTCTCCAGGCGCTGTCTTCAGAAGCGCTTCCGCGGTGGCACTCATCAACCACTATCAGATCAAAAAAGTCAGGAGTAAATTGTTTGTAAATATTAGCCTCTTCTTCGTTGCCGGAAAGTCCCTGGTAAAGTGCAAGATATATTTCATAACTTTTATCAACCTGCCGGTGTTTTACCCAGGTCATTTTATCTCCAAAATACCTGAAGTCGTTATTCTTCGTTTGAGAAATTAATACATTCCTGTCTGCAAGATAAAGGATGCGTTTTTTCACTTTTGCTTTCCATAACCTATACACAATTTGAAAGGCAGTATATGTCTTTCCGGTGCCAGTCGCCATTACCAACAATATCCGGTTTTCTCCTTTGGCAATCGCTTCTAGTGTTCTGTTGATTGCAATTTCCTGGTAGTACCTTGGTTTTCTTTCTGAGCCATCAGAAAAGTATTCCTGCGAAATAATCCTTTCCTGTTCTTTTGAAGTAATGCCCTTATATATTTTAAACTTGTTCCATAAATCTTCAGGTGAAGGAAACTCATTCAATGATATTTCCTTTTCAATTGAATTGTCTGTTGAAGTTCTGTCGTGAAAAAGAAAGCCATCACCATTGCTGCTAAATACACAGGGGATATCTAAGATGGTTGCGTAATCGAGTGCTTGTTGAATACCTGCATTTACAGAATGGTTATTATCCTTGGCTTCAATAATAGCAACAGGATTTGAATTGAAGTATAAAATGTAATCGGCTCTTTTCCTTTTTCCTCTTGCAGTTAGTTTACCACGAACAAAAATTTTACCATCAGTAAATGAAACTTCTTCAAGAATCTGTTTATCAATATTCCATCCGGCCGCTTGTATGGCAGGAGTAATATATTTAGTGCAAATGTCTCTTTCTGATAAGGTTTTTTTGTCTAGCATAAACAGTGTTGCCAATATTGGTAGCAATTGTTATCTCACAAAGTAAGAAATTAAATGAATCAAATATTTCGCACTCAGTTATTTTTTGAGAATCATTTGCCTGAATGAAAATCCTTGTTATTTCTTCTTTTACTGTTGCAAACCACAACAAACTTTTGCTCCCAAAATTTCATTCCTCT
>DASSHD010000504.1:0-3626 GCA_035693085.1 Hanamia sp.
TATCAAATTTTTTTCAGAGAGCCTGGAGGCTACACTGTACACAAATTTTATTTGCCTCCGAAAAATATACAATCCAAACCAATTTTTAAAACTAAATATAACAGAAAAAAAAACAATGAGCAAAAGAGGATGTGTATCAAATAAATTAAACGGAACATAATTTATAAATGCAGAATGCGAAGGCTGGGTATAAAACTGTATAATATATAAAAGGATTGCCAGAAAAGTAATATCCAGTACACTTATGAATATATCCATTAAAATAAGGTGAATAATATGTTTCTTTTCGTTTGTATCAAGAATAGTGAAAATATTATTTATTATTCTTTTCAATTTATTAGAAATTAATTTTTGAGTAATTTGAAAGGGCTCTGCTATTACTGAAATAAAAAGGTTAGAAACTATAATGATATTACGATTGGAATGTATTACAGAAATTAAATACTTCTAAATAAAATTATCTAAATGGTTTAAAAATAGTTCTATACAAAATGACTAAATCTAATTTCAGGGACCAATGCCTTATATAAATATTATCCATCTTTACTCTGTTTATCATTTCATTCAGGTTGGTAACGCTGCCGGCAAACCCCATAACCTGTGCCAATCCCGTAATGCCAGGTTTGACAGTGGAGCGGTAAGAATAATGATCAATCAATTTTTCATAGTTCATATTATCACTTACCATGTGAGGCCTGGGGCCGATCACTGACATATCTCCAATCAGCACATTAATAAATTGGGGGAATTCATCCAGGTGAGAGTTTCTTAAAAGTTTTCCTATTCTGGTAATGCGTGAATCGTTTTTTGCCGAATGATTTAAATCCGCATCTTCATTAATGACCATGGAACGGAATTTAATGCAATTAAAAAATTCCCCTTTCTTTTTGTTTCTTTTCTGGAGAAAAAAAACCGGGCCTTTGGAATCCACTTTGATTAGAAATGCGAGAGTAGGAATAAGCCAGGAGAGTATGCAGGTAATCATAAAAATTGAAAAAAAAATATCGAAAATCCGTTTTAAACAACGGTTAAAGCGAATGTCAAGAGGTTGCGAACTAATGGGAGAAATCAAATTTGAATTAAGATTTACAAGTTCTCTTGAAAATTTGGAGCTATAATTTTCGTGTTCGCAATCTATCCAAATAAGATTTCCTCTTAAAAGTTTGTATCCATTTTGAAACGAGGTAAAATTATTTTTATCTTCTCTGTTTCCTGTTTTTTTCATTCTTTTTTTTCAAATTGAACCCAATTGGAACTAATGTTTGATTTATTTTTCTTTCCAGTCGTTGCTTTTTCTTTTATGCTTTTCTCCCAATTGAAAAACCCTTGAAATATTAAAACCAAACTGCACGCCTCCGTTATCCCACCGTCCGGTGGTTTCAGAAATAAATGATTTTTCTGTCATACCAATGGAATTGGAAAAAAGTAATTGAAATACATGCCCTCCCGTTCCAAGGTCTATTCCAAATGATAAAACATTATGCGAGCCCGGTGCTCTGTCTTCGGGCAATTGATAATAATATTCTGCATTTACGCTTAGTCTTTTAGTAATTCTGTGAGTTCCGGCAATACCCATTGCAAAAATGTTTTGTTTAATATGCGTGAAAGAAATATTATCCGGATGAACATAAGTGGGCATAATTTGCAATGAAAAATTTTCACTTAATTTTCTTGCAATAAGCAATTGAAGCACATAAGAGAAGCGATTGACAGCTACCCCGGAATCTGGCTTTACATAAAAATCCTGTGGTCTGAGTGTATTATAACCAATTGTAGGTACAAACGAAACTGTAACAGGCATGTTTACTTCTCCCGTTGATTGCTTTAATATTTTGAGTTTAAAAAAGCCATCATAAGTTTTTTGAAAAACATTGTGACCAACACCTATCATAAAATTATTGGTGATGCCATAGTCGAAACCTAACCTCATAACCGCTACATCCAGTCCAAAAAAATTATAAAAGCCACTATTGAGGGGATTAAAGCGATGAGATATCCTCAGATCCAGAACGTTTTTGGGCAAATTTTCAACAGATTGGCCGTCAATAACACGGGTATATTTGAATGTAGCTTCCGTGTAAGATGTTTTATGTTCAGAGGATTCAGCTACCAGTTGGTTCATCAGGTTGGTAGTATCCTGTGCTAATATCTTTTCAGAAAAATTTGAAATTAGTACGATCAGGAATAAAAGTTTTATTGTGCGCATATAATCTGAATTATAGATGATTTATTTTTTTTCATAGTCACATCTTACTTTTACTTCAATGGTTTCTGCAATTTTATTGGTAACTATTGAAGGGATTTTAATTTTATAATCTTTTACTGAAATAACAAAAGAAGATGCTGCGGAAATATTCCCATTCTTTATTGTTATTATTGCGGGTACGTTTATATTTTTTGTAACTCCATGTATCATTAGATCCCCTTTTACATTTACTTTATAAGTTCCGTCATTATTAAAATTCATATTACCGATGTCAGTCATTATGCCCTTAAATGATGACCTCGGGTATTTATCACTCTCTATATAAGCTTCATTAAAGTCATTTTCCATTTTTGCTTTTGGGAAATGAAATGCATTATTGAGTAAGGAGAACTGAATAATTCCGGATTGAATATTAATAACACTAATAACCTGATTATTTTCAGCACTAATATTTTCCATGATAGTTTTTGAAAAAAAAGATATGTTTCCGTTTTTTGTGTAGAAGATTTGTCCCTGGCTCTCCACAAACACCGTAGAAAAAAATAAAAGTAAAATCGTGACTTTCTTTAACATTTTATATCTGTTTTAACTTCATTTCAATTAAATAGAAGGGTAACATCTTGTCAAAAAAACATCGCCCGGCAAACCCATATCCATATCACCGCCGATATAACCGATACAAATACCTTTCAGCACAATCAGTTCACCAACTCTGATATTGGTAATTTTTTCTTCCATGGTACAATTAACTGAACCACCCGGCACATTTGATTTTAATAATAATATTTGCTGATGCTGTTGATTAAAAAAAATTTGTTTTATTTCTCCAGTCACTTCCACCACTTTATTGATGTAATTTAATTTTGAGAGAGTATCATTTTTGGAAAGGTTGCTATAAAGAGCGATAGCTGTGATTTTGATTGCATTGGCGTTTTTAACATTAAGGTGAGGCTTATTCCAAATGATGTAACCAAAAATTGCAATTGCGATTACAATTGCAGTTAGGATTAAGGAAATATTTCTTTTAGCTTTCTTCGTCATGTTAAAAGTTTCCAATTGTAAATCGAATTTTATTTTCAAAAAGTTGCCGCTCTTTTAAATTGCTTTTGGTTTTCATTATTTGTACAACATTTATCAACAATTGCAAAATAAACCGGGGTTTTTCGGACACCCGGCTTATTTAATCAAAACCGAAAAGCCCTAAGCATGAAAAGAAACATTTTCCGATGATCACGGTTTTTCAACAATAAAATATCATTTCTCTATCAGGGATTAACTACCAAAGTACCATGCATATTGGCATGATAATTACAGTGGTAAGGAAAGGAGCCTGCTGTTTTTGCCTGATAAGAGAAACTGGCACCGGATGCTAAGTTTCCGCTATTAAAACTTGAGCCATCATCGGAGGTAACCGTGTGAG
>DASSHD010000505.1:0-6033 GCA_035693085.1 Hanamia sp.
ACTTATCGCCTCATTCAGGATTTCCATCCGGAAGGAAGTATAAGAATAAAACAAACATCTCAGAATATTCTACTTCTAATGGTGAAGGGTGCTGAGTTTATTCCACCAATTCCTGCGGCAATACTTCAACTTTCTTTTCATCGTCATCCCTTACAATTACATTAAAAATCCCTCCAATAGCCATTGATATCCCTCCAATTACTAAAGCGTAAATGGCTTGTTCGTGAAATATATCCCTGATAAGGTAGCCCATCACAAATGAGGCAACTAACTGGGGTATTACAATAAAGAAATTAAAAACGCCCATGTAAAATCCCATTTTTGCAGGTGGCAACGCGCCGGCCAGTATTGCATAAGGCATGGTGAGTGTAGAAGCCCAGGCAAGTCCTACAGCTACCATAGTTAATAAAAGCAGATCGGGCGATTTTATAAAAATAAGGGAAAGTAATCCAATGCCACCAATGATCAGGCAAAGTAAATGTGTATATCTGCGGCTGATACTTTTAGCAAGCATCGGCAACAAAAATGCTGCGATGGCAGATACTGCGCTATACACCATGAACATTACCCCTACCCAATCTCCGGCATCCTGGAATGCCTTTGATTTGGCATCTATTGTGTGGTAAACATTTTGTGCAATAGATGGAGTGGTATAGAGCCACATACAATAAAAACCAACCCATGTAAAAAATTGCACAACGGCTAATTGCGCCATCGTCCTTGGCATTGAAAAAATGCCTAGTGTAATTTCTTTTATTGCAGAAACCAGTCCCTTCGATTTCAATTTTTCCCGTTTCCATTCTTCTATATTTTCCGGTGGAAGCTCATCGGATGTTAATACTGTCCACAACACAGAAACAAAGAAAACCACAGCGCCTATATAAAAAGAATATTTTACCGAATCACCTATCTCTCCGGCCGGTGCAGTATTGCTGATGTGAAAAACATTAGTAAATATATAAGGCAACAGGGATGCAATTACCGCTCCAAGGCCAATGAAAAAAGTTTGCATGGCAAACCCGGTAGTCCTTTGAGAAGATGGTAATTTATCTCCCACAAAAGCCCTGAAAGGCTCCATAGAAATATTGATGGAGGCATCCAACACCCACAATAAAACAGCAGCCATCCACAGCATGGTAGATTGAGGCATTAAAAAAAGTGCAATAGAAGCAAGTACAGATCCGATAAAAAAGAATGGCCTTCTTCTTCCCCATTTACGATGCCAGGTGCGATCACTTAAGTAACCAATTATTGGCTGCACCAATAACCCGGTGAGCGGTGCAGCAATCCATAAGAATCCGATTTTGTCAATATCGGCGCCGAGTGTTTGAAAAATGCGGGATACGTTGGCATTTTGTAAAGCAAATCCAAATTGAATTCCGAAGAATCCGAAACTCATGTTGATGATTTGCCGGAATGTAAGCTTATGTATTGGAACAGGATGTGATGATGACATTGCAATTTGGTTTTGTAAATATGAAAGCGTAAAAACGACACTTTCATAAAAATACAATTATTTAGAATACTCCTGATTTTTTTGGATGCATTTTAAAATGCCGCTTTGGATTTCAAGGTTGCCAACCTTGTATATGAGTACCCTCAAACTAAAACGAACTTATTAAAGGTTGGCAACCTTGCGGCATTTTAAAACGCTTTAAATAAAAGAATTACCCTATCACAAAACCATCATGAAGAACAGCGTCTTTCTTAATAACCACTATTCCATCTTTTATGGTATATAGCTCGTGATCGCCGTTTTCCAGATGCGAACCACCATTGATGCTTACATTATTGCCAATCCTTGCATTCTTATCAATGATGGCATTATTGATATAGCAATTATCTCCAACGCCTAATTTTGGCATACCTTTTTCATCATCAAAACTCATATCTTCAATGGTTTCATAAATATCGCTTCCCATAAGATAGCACCTGAATATTTTAGTACCATAACCAATCCTTGTCCGGATACCAACCACACAATTCTCCAGTCTTTCTGCATGTATAATACATCCATCAGCAGCGATGGTATTTAAAAGTGTGGTACCGCTGAACTTTGAAGGCGGCAACATCCTCGGGCGCGTATAAACTCTTTGATCATTGTGAAAAAGATTAAAATCAGGAAGCTCTTTTGTTAGCCCCAGGTTGGCTTCAAAGAACGAAGATATATTTCCGATATCCGTCCAATAGCCGCCATATTGATAGCTGCAAACTTTGTGATCTTTAATAGCAAAAGGAATAATTTCTTTACCAAAATCCTTCGCATCTTTCTTTTGAACTTCCAGAAGATCAAACAAAACTTCCTTTTTAAAAAGATAAATACCCATAGAAGCCAGGTAGTTTCTTCCCAAAGACTGCATTTGCTCTTTGGTGTCGCTTACCCAATCCGGCAAAATGTCCAATCCCGGTTTTTCTACAAATGAAACAATTTTGTTTTCCTCATCAGATTTTAAAATACCAAATTCTGTCGCTTCTTTTTCTGTTACCGGAATAGTGGCAATCGTAAGATCGGTGTCTTCCTTTGCATGTATCCTGAACATGTTTCCAAATTCCATTTGATACAACTGGTCGCCTGATAAAATGAGTACATGATCAAAATCCACATTCTTTAAATGACGTAACGATTGCCTTACTGCATCTGCTGTTCCCTGGAACCATTCAGAGCTTTCAGGTGTTTGTTCAGCCGCCAGTATATCTACAAAGCCACTGCTGAAATTGCTAAACTGATAAGTGTTTTTTATATGCTTATTCAGGGATGCGGAATTGTACTGGGTAAGCACATATATCCTGTTGATATTGGAATTGATACAGTTAGAGATGGGAATATCTACCAAACGATATTTCCCTGCAATAGGCACGGCGGGTTTACTTCTGTTTTGAGTAAGAGGAAATAAACGGGTACCAGCTCCTCCGCCAAGTATCACCGCAATTACTGATTTACTGATCCACATATTTGGTTGCATTGTAAAATTGATTTAAAGAGTTAATGAATTTGTTTGTAATATATTTATTTCCATAGTTATTTTTTTTATTAATACCTGAAATTTTAAAATATAAATCTTCAAAATAAATTCGTTTACTGCACCTTCAACCTTCAACCTTCAACATTCTAACAAGCAGATTGCCGCGTCGCCATGAACATTCTGCTAAACGATAAAAATTGATTTGGCGCCTCGCAATGACGTTCGGGATGAACTTTCAACCATCAACCTTCAACATTCAACCTTCAACCATCAACCTTCAACGAACTAAACATTATACAAATTAATATAAATTTCCGCGCTTCTTTCCCAACTGTGATCTATTTGCATAATATACTCAATTATTTTATTCATTTTCTCTTTTTCTGAATATAATTCCAATGAGCGATGAACAGAATAAGTAATATCCCCCACGGATGCTGTATTAAAACAAATTCCAAATCCGCCTTCTTCACCAAAATCTTTTACCGTGTCCTGCAAACCACCCGTGCGCCTTACGATAGGAATTGTACCATATCTCAAAGCATACATTTGATCCAATCCACATGGCTCTACCCTGCTGGGCATTAATAAAAAATCAGCGCCTGCATACATCAGGTGGCTTAACTTTTCATTGTATCCAACATGCGAATTATAATACCCAAAAAAATTGGTGTATAAATGGCCAAGCCGGTATTCCGTATCCGGATCGCCACTTCCCAATACTAAAAAATTCATCCGGCCTTCCATGTAGTAAATCGAATCACCTATCACCTGGGGCAAAAGATCCGCTGCCTTGTCACTGACCAGTCTTCCGATAAAAACGATCAATGGCTTTGTTTCATCAAGATTAAACCTATCGCACAATATCTTTTTATTGGCTTGTTTTTTTTCTTTAAAATTTTCTAATCCATAGTTTTCGTCTAAGTACGTATCCGTTTCAGGGTTCCATACTTCCGTGTCTATTCCATTTAAAATTCCATAACATTTTCCTCTTTCATACTCAAACAAATTCTCCAAACCATTTGCAGAATGTCTCAATTCTTCCAGATATCCGGGGCTTACTGTATTCACTTTTGAGGCACATTTAATGCCACTGGCAAGAGAATTGATGGAATTTTCCCACTCCAGTAATCCCGATTTCCAATTATCCCAATGAGGAATATAATTAGACTTATTCCAACCAATCCAACCCTGGTATTGCGCATTATGAATGGTAAGAATGGTTTTGATATAAGATAAATGCCTGTAAGCATAACAGTGTTGCATCATAAATGGAATGAGGGCAGCCTGGTGATCATGTACATGCACGATATCAGGATGGTGTTTCCATTTGCTTATCCAATCTACGACTGCAATTTGAAAAGCCACAAACCTTTCGATATCATCATCATATCCATAAACCTGTTCACGATCTAATAATCCATTAATATCTACTAAGTACAAATCGAAGCCCAGAAAATTACTTTTTTCTTTTATTATAGTGTATTCAAAATAATAATGCGCCATTCCGAATGCGCCTTTATGTACCACTTCATATTCATGATTAAACAAAAATTTAGTTCGATACATTGGCATTACCACTTTGGCAATATGTCCCAGCCTGTTTTGATATTTTGGCAAAGCGCCTACTACATCGCCCAACCCGCCTGCTTTTGCAACCGGATAACATTCGGCGCTTACATGAATTATTTCCATACACATTGATTTGCGTTTCAAATTAAGCAGGTTTTCCCTGAATAAAAAATAATAATAAAAAAACTTCTTCTTGAAAAAAATCTGTTATTTTCATCCTTAATTTTCATTTTAAAAATAAAAATCATCAATGGCCACTCCTTCAATGAGTATGTCTTCTGCTCAAAAAAAAGTTACAACCGGAAAATTACAACCTACCAATTATGGTGCTCTCAGCACTCTGGTAGTTGTGTTTTTCTTTTGGGGTTTTATTGCCGCAGGCAATAGTGTTTTTATTCCATTTTGTAAACATTATTTCAATCTTGATCAGTTTCAAAGCCAGTTGATTGACTTTGCGTTTTACCTTGCTTATTATATTGGAGCGCTTGCACTCTTTGCCTACGGCGCATTTGGCGGCAAAGACCTTGTTGCAAAATGGGGCTACAGAAAAAGTATTGTGTATGGATTATTGTTTTCTGCGCTGGGTGCTATTGCCATGATTATTGCCGTAAATGCAAATGCCTTTGTTGGGATGTTGGCTGGGTTATTTATAGTGGCTCTTGGGTTTTCGTTACAACAAACGGCTGCACAGCCTTTCGCCATTATGCTCGGAGATCCTTCTACCGGAAACAGCCGTGTGAATCTTGGCGGCGGTGTCAATTCTTTTGGAACCATGATTGGGCCTTTGGTAGTTGCTTTCGCATTATTCGGAACTACTGCTGCAATCACTGACAAACAGATTGCAGGATTAAGCCTTAGTAAAGTAATCATTCTCTATAGTGGTGTCGGTATTCTTTTTATTGCAGCCGCTGCATTATTTTATTTTTCTAAAAAAGTACCACACGGTATGAACACGGAAAAAACAGAACCTGCAAAAAAAGCATTGTACTCTTTGCTTATTATGACCGGGCTGCTTATTATCATGTTTGTTCCGGTATTTGATAGTTATAAAGTGGACCTGACCAACGCTACTGATTCCCAAAGAGTGGCCATGGAAACTTATCGTGTAAAATGGCTGTTTGGTGCGCTGGCAGTAGTTATCCTCAGTTTATTGATTTCAAATATGAGTGCAAGGAAAAGACCTGATGGTTGGGGCGCTATGAAATATCCGCAATTAGTATTGGGCATGTTGGCCCTGTTTTTATACGTAGGTACAGAAGTTACTATTGTAAGTAATCTCAGCGACCTGTTGAGCAAACCGGAGTTTGGAAGTATTCCATCTTCACAGGCTGCACTTTATATTTCCATGTATTGGGGAAGTTTGATGATTGGCCGCTGGGTGGGTTCCATATCAGCATTTGAGTTCAAAGAATCAACAAAAAAATTACTCACTTTTGTTGTTCCGATGGTTGCATTTGCAATTGTGTTAATCGTCAATTCTCTTTCAGGATATGACGTC
>DASSHD010000506.1:0-5281 GCA_035693085.1 Hanamia sp.
GAAAATCAAAAGGAGGACTTCCTAATGATGGACAGCTACATGGAGTAGCGCCTGAAGCGCGTTACGTCTTGCCAAAACCTCCCGGAATGGTTTATATCCCACCAGGAACGTTTCACATGGGACCGAGTGATGAAGATATTAATTACACCTTCACCGCCAGGAACAAACAGGTTTCTATCAGCGGCTTCTGGATGGATGCTACTGAAATTACCAATAATCAATACCGCCAGTTCACTAATTATGTGCGCGATTCAATTGCCGGTGGCCTTATGGGATATGAGAAGCAGGCGCCTGATGGAAATCAATATCTCGATTGGACTAAAATAAAAACTATCAAATGGAATGATAAAGCAACTATGGAAAAAATAGATGCTATGATAGTAACTCCTGATAATCGGATTTTTGGAAGAAAAGAAATTGATCCTAACAAAATTGTGTATCATTCCGAAACATTTGATTATGCTGCAGCTGCGAATAATCGTGATCCTAACGTACCCCGTAGTAAATTTATAGTTAAAAAAGATATTCCTGTTTATCCTGACACATTAGTATGGGTTAGAGATTTTGCTTACTCTTATAACGAACCAATGTCTAAACAATATTATAGTCATCCGGCATTCGGTAACTATCCTGTAGTAGGAGTGAACTGGAAACAAGCTTCAGCCTTTTGTGAGTGGAGAACTCAATATTTGAATTCTTATCTTACAAGTAAAGGTAGAGCTACTGAAACTAATTTCCGTTTGCCAACAGAAGCACAATGGGAATATGCGGCAAGAGGTGGACGTTCACAATCTCCTTACCCATGGGGTGGCCCATATCTGAGAAACAGGAAGGGATGCTTATTAGCCAATTTTAAACCTGGTCGTGGTAATTATCCGGAGGATGGAGGGTTTTATACTGTTCGTGCAGATGCTTACTGGCCTAATGATTTTGGTTTGTATTGCATGGCTGGAAATGTGGCTGAATGGACGTCTTCTTTATATTATGAAGGAGGATATAATTTTCAAAGCGATATGAATCCGGATATACGCTGGAACTCAAAAGATCAGGATCCTCCCCGTATGAAACGTAAGGTGGTACGTGGCGGAAGCTGGAAAGATGTTGGATATTATCTACAAGTAAGTACCCGTACGTTTGAATATATGGATACCGCTAAATCCTATATTGGATTCCGTTGTGTGATTGATTTGCCACCAGCAACTGGTAAAAAAGGCAGAGGATAAACAATATAATATAAAATCAAATACAATTACATAGAATAAATTTTAGTTCAACATTTTACTGCCTGTATTAATTTAAAAATAGTTAATTAATATGGGCATTTTATTGTGGGGACTAAGAAAAAAGAAAACCAAAAAATAACCCAAAAAAAATTAAAATCTAAACATTATGGAACAGAAACCTAGGAGAAACTTTTTAACAGTAATAGATGTACTGGTAAGTGCCGGTGCTGCAGTCGTAATCTTTGCAGCCTGGGCTAAATTAACGCACCAGCCTTTTGCAGATATGCTACTTGGCGTAGGTATGTGGACAGAAACCGCCATCTTTATGGTATATGCAGTTATTGAGTGGGTTGTGCCAAGACCCCACGAAGTTGCTCACGCTCACACCCAACCGGCTGCTGTAGCTGAAGGCAATCCTGCATTACAATCAATGGAGAAAATGATGAAAGATGCTGAAATTACTCCTGCAAACATGAAAAGGCTTGGTGAAAATTTCCAAAAATTGGGAGTTACTGTTTCTCAAATTGGAGAAGTTGGTGATGTTGTAAAATCAACTGGCGATTTTTCTGCTAAAACAAAAGAGGCTACAAGCGCTCTTGGTTTGATGAAAGACGCTTATACCAATTCTGCAAATACTATGAGTAATTTTAATAATGCTGCGGACAGTGCCAAGGGTTTTCATCAGCAAGTACAGGTGCTTACTAAAAATCTCGGATCGCTGAATACTATTTACGAACTGGAATTAAATGAAAGTAATAACCATCTGAAAGCTTTAAATAGTTTTTATGGGAAAATGGCTAAAGCCAGCGAAGTAATGGTTTCTACTGTTGATGATGCTCAGGCTACCAAAACCCAGATAAGCCATTTGGCTGATAATCTTGGAAAATTAAACCAGGTGTATGGCAATATGCTAAGTGCAATGCAGGGAAGACAGTAATAAATTGAATAATAATCCAATTCCGATATTTATCGGACTATAAAAACTAACAGTTAAATTAAATAACCATGGCAGGACTACCCAGAGATCCACGGCAAAAGATGATAAACGTAATGTACCTCGTACTTACGGCAATCCTTGCCCTTAATGTATCTAACGAGGTTATTAATGCATTTAAAGTTGTAAATAAAAGTTTGATTACTTCTAACAACAACATAACAGCATCTAACAATACCTTGTACAAATCACTTGAAGATAAACTTAATGAACCCGCATCCAGAGAAAAAGCAGCTATTTGGGAACCGAAAGCAATGAAGGCAAAACAGCTTTCGGATGATATGAACAACTATATTAATGATCTGAAAACCCAGCTCCTTAAAGCGGCAGATCTTACAATGAAATATGATTCAAAGACAAAAGACAGTGTACAGGATTATAGAGAGGATAATCTGGATGCCTCCACAAGAATGTTTGAAACTCATGGAAAAGGAAAAGAATTAAAGGAGCGTTTAGATCAATATAAAGAACAAATGCTTGCAATTGATCCTGCAATAGCTCAACAATTCGCTGGAAATTTTCCGGTAACTACCGTTCCGCCGGCATCAACTGATGGCACCAGGAAAGATTTTACACAAACTTTTTTTCACATGACTCCCACTGTTGCAGCATTGACCATGCTCAGTAAATTTCAGAACAATGTGAAGAATGCTGAAAACATGATTGTTACTTTTTGTCATTCCCAGATTGGTAAGGTAGAAGTTCACATGGACCAGGTAGGAGTGTTGGTAGGACAAAGTTCCAACTATCTGATGCCAGGCCAGCAATTAACGGTTACGGCAGGTGTAGGTGCTTATAGCTCAAGTGTAAAAAGTAATATTTCTATTAATGGAACTCCGGTAAATCTTGTAAACGGACAAGGCCAATATACAACTACTGTAAGTGGGGCTGGTGAGCACACTGTGCAGATAACCGGCTCTTTCATTGGGGAAGACGGTAAACCCGTACCTATTTCTCAAACAGTAAAATACGTAGTAGGTACTCCCGGCGGGGCTGCAGTAATGCTTGATAAGATGAATGTATTTTATATTGGAGTTCCCAATCCGGTAACAATAAACTCAGGAACCGGGTGGGACAAAACGCACGTATCCATAGAGGGGGGAGGTGGATCAATTACACCCGCAGGCGCTCCAGGTAAGTTCAATGTAAATGTAAAAAGTGTAGGGAAGGCATCTATAAATGTAAATGCCAACGGCAAAAACAGTGTTTTCGATTTTAGGGTTAAAAGTATTCCTGACCCAGTTATCAAAGTAGGGCCAAACTCAGGAGGAAGAGTACAATCTGTAGTTTTTAAGAATCAGAATTTTGCAAGGGCTGATTTGGAGAATTTTGACTTTGATGCACGTTTCAATATTGTAAGTGCAACTATATATTTTTCCGGCGCTAATTTCCCAAATGTGCAATCTGCCGAAATTCACGGAGGAAGCCTGGAAGGAATAAAAAATCAACTTCAAAGGTGCATCCCCGGTACTTCCGTTACCTTTGACAATGTGAAAGTGCAAGGGCCTGATGGAAAAATAAGAAGTATTACCGGTCCCGGGTTTATATTGTATTAAAAGAATAAAAAATAAATGGCTATGAAAACTATATTGATTAAAAGTTTGATGCTGATGCTCTGTATAGGAGTGGTTTGTAATGTAGCAAATGCTCAAACAAAGAAAAAACGGCATTACACAAAACGGAAGAAAACAGCACATAAAACTGTTGTTGCAAAAACGCCTGCTGTAAAGCCTACTCCCGTGGATACAGCTATCGTGATAGCTCCACCTCCACCTGTGGATAGTATTCCAATTCCCGAGGTAAAAAAGTCGTTGCGTCCTGAGACTGCGCTTGATATTCATAATACATTGATCGCAGACAGAACTCCTCTACCTTATCAAAATCTTCGCGCAGAGGATGCTGCTTATGATGAAAGAGTGTGGCGCGAAATAGATACCCGTGAGAAAATAAATATGCCTTTCAGGTATTCAGCAGATGAAGATAATGGCAACCAGCGATTCATTTCTATTCTTTTAAGAGCTATACAAAATGGACCAGATAATGGTGGTGTAACAGCATTTAGCGCTGTGGATGATAGGTTTACAACACCTATGACCAGGGCAGAAGTGGCTAAAATAATTTCAGGTGGCAGTGTTTCAGTTCCTATTTACGATTCATTGGGGAATGTGGTAGGAAATAAGGAAACAATGGCAGAGGTGAATCTGGATTCCTTTTATAAATTCAGAATAAAGGAAGAGGTGATATTTGACAAACAAAGCTCAAGACTATTCTGGAGAATATTAGGAATAGCTCCTGTAAAGCGGGTAATCACTTCTTCAGGGGTTGATCTCGGAGAAACTGAACTTTTCTGGGTTTATTACCCTGATATGCGCCCGATTTTTGCAAAATACTTTGTGTATAATGGTAAAAACTATGGTGCCCGGATGAGTTGGGAAGATCTTTTTGAATCGAGAATGTTCCATGGCCGTATTATAAAAAGCACACTTGATAATCCGTATAATCAGTTTTTGAAGGATCAAACTGGATTAAAACGGAGCCCTATACTGCAATTACTGCAGGGAGATAAGATCAAAAACGAAATATTCGATTACGAACAGAATTTATGGAGTTACTAATTTTGTATTTTTTATCATAAACTAAAGGGGAAGCTACATGCTTCCTTTTTTTATTACATTCAATATTGAAATGAATAGAAATCCTGAATATTTGTCCTTTTACTGCGAATTTGTTAGATCTTGATTTTCTTTAAGGCTGTTACTTATTCTTTTTCGTAAAAATTCTTTCTCTTTTTCATCAGCTACATTTTCATAGTTATACGGGCAATGCATGCAACCATTGCCACAGCAGTATCCTCTTTGTAAATGATATTTTTGGGTAAATACAGTAAGTCCGGATTCGTCAATATAAAAATGAACTCCTTCTATAAAATCATTATCCTTCATCCTGCCTGTTTTTTAGAAGATTTGTAAGCGTTTCATCATTATCAAAAATAATTTCAGGTAAAGAAAAACATACATAAAAAATCCGGTTGCTTTTAGCGATATCAAGTTTCTCGTAATGAGTT
>DASSHD010000507.1:0-8851 GCA_035693085.1 Hanamia sp.
ATGAAATTGGTAATTCTGTTGAATGAGAATGTATGAATTGCAGCATATCATCTTCAACCTGTGTCACAATTGATTTGTGTTGAAAAGGTGAGGAATTAATATCAGGCGAAGGGATTACAAATGAAGCTGTTTCTGAAACATTCTTTTTTTGTTTTTCCTTTCTTAAATTGTAAAGGCTGTCAAGATATAAAATTGCTATTTTCTCTTTTTGCTCTTCTATTGTCAAAACGCTGTCTGGTTCTTTGCTTATAGGCAAAAGAAATTTATTTGTAGCGGGGGTTTCATAGTTAATATGAAAAATAGTAGCCAGACTTTTGTTTACATAATTGTTATTCTGCGGAGAAACTTTTGCAAGAAATATTACACCCAACAAAAAACAAATAGTGATAAGGCTTTTTTGATCTCGGTCACTTTGAAAAATAAACAGGAATAACAAAGTGCCGCACAAAATAAGATTGGTGATATTGCTTCCGGTCAGTAATAGAACTATCATGCAAATTATGAGCATCAATGCATTCTTTCGCGAAAGAAAATAGACAACACCAAAAGCATTCAAAACTGCGTTAGTAGTGGAGGTATCAAAGGAAACTCCTTTTATATAATCTCCTGTACTGATAAAATATTTTTGGTAATCTCCCTGGTAGAGATATGGATTGATTGCACCGGTTTTGAATACAATTATCAAATAAACCATTAGTGAAACAACGGCATTGAGAATAAAAAAAACAAGAACAGTTCGATGAGTTACCTCCGGCTCGTTAAGTTCAATTGACAACTTTATTTGATGCATTACAAGAATGCTAACAAGCCAAAACCCAATTCCGAAAATAAAAGCAATGCTGTAATTAAAACTATTAAATCCGCCTGTACAGAGCCAATTCAAAATTCCAATAACAATTACCATCAGGTAGAATAGAGGGAGGCGTGAGTTACGAAGGCGAAATCCAAATTTAAAATTGAATTGTAGTAAATAGATAAATACAATTGCAGCCAGTTTTACAACTAGTTTTACATTTAAAAAAAGCAACAGGAAAATTAAAAGCTTCCAGTCAATAGTTTTAAATGTCTTCTGAAAAATGACAGAATACGTTTTACTTAGCAACCTGTTGATGGGTTTTAATTTTAAACTGAAAAATTGTTTAGCAATCTGACATGAATCCTAAACGAATATTTTTAAGTGTCGGTTGCTATCTAAGTATCCGAAATTTATTTTAAAATTGGATAGTTACTTTAATGAAGCATATCGTAACAGCAAACAAACATACCTACCGGCAGGTAGGCAAAAATGAAGATTCCTGTTTTTTTTATTTACCAAAGATTATGGTAGAAAAAACTTAAAGGCATGCATTAAATAGAATTAACCAGGTGGGACAAAAACAAAAAGCTTTTATGTTTTTACAAATTATTCCGATCGCGTAAAATTTTATTATAAAATAGAATGTGTTGTTGAGCAGAGATTTCAATATTATACTTTTCCAAAATAGTTTTTCTTCCTGCTTCTGCCAGTTTATTTCTTAAAACTTTATTACCAATTAAGAGTACAATTGCATTTGCAATGGCGCTAATGTCATCGGGATCAACTAACAACCCGTTTTCATTATGAGTTATAAGTTCAGGACCCGAACTGCGTGAAGAATATATAACCGGGCAACCTACTGCCATTGCCTCAAGCGGAGCGAAAGAAAAACCCTCTGTATATGACGGAAATACCGCGACACATGAATTGGCTAATTCTTCAAGAAGAATTTCTCTCGATACATGATTATGAAAAATCACTGATGAGATTGAGTTTTTGTTTAACAGTTTTTTCAATTTGTCAACAGGCCCTTTGCCATAAATATTAAGATTTGCAAGAGGGAATTTTTTATTAACTAAGTTCCATGCTTGTAATAAAGAAATAATACCTTTCTTTTTAATTAATGCCCCTGTAAATATTACATTACTTTTTACAGAATGCCTTTTAAAATTAAGGGGGATACTAATAGAGTTATGAAGAACTGTAATTTTTTTTGAGAGGTTGAATATTTCCTTCGTTTTTTGTGCTGTATAGAAGCTTGCAGATAATATTGCATCAGCTCTCTTTAAAAGAGCAGATTCTGCTTTCAGGATCGGGTTATTAACCGGAGCTTTCATTTCTTTTGAAAAATAACTCTTTGAACCATTTAGTTTTACTATTAAGGGAACTGCAAACTGAGGAACATGAATTGTGGTTAAGCTGTTGTATAAAAAGTTATTCCAATCAGGCATTTCAATTATATCTATGTCGTATTGCTGAATTATATTTCTGATAAAATTGAATAAATATTTAGATGAGGCAAGATTATCGAAATGAAGTAAGCCTGTGTATTTATAAAATTTCAGGTATAGTTTATCTGAAAAAGAATAGATGCCTTTAACTAAACCTACATCTGCCTTATATCTTAACCGCCAGATCTTTACACCATTGTCCTGTTCAAAATCTGGCTGTCCATACCCCAGAGGGTATAATCCGGTTACATAAACGTTATGTCCTTGTTTAACTAATTCTCTTCCCAATACATTCACCATGGTTCCAATTCCGCCATTTTTACCGGGCGGATATTCTTCACATAAGTATAAAATATTCATTGGAGAGAAACATTTTCAAAATGGGAACAACTATGAAGCAGGTCAATTGGAAATATATAAAGCCGCATCCTCAACCACTGCATGTAAAACTGGTAAAAAGCCCGCCAATCCTAAGTCTTCCTGATTTTCTCATAAACCTTAAGGATGCTATGCTGAAAAACATCAAATTTGTTTTATAAAAGATTTTTAACCCTAAGATATTGCAATAGCATAATTGTCTTGCCATCTTTTATATCACCCATGTCAATCATCGCTAATGCTGTATCATACTTAATTTCTAAAACTTCAATGTCTTCCTGCTCTTGCGCAATGCCACCTCCTTCACTTACTTTCATATTGTTTGAATATTCGGCGATAAAGAAATGCAAAATTTCTGTTACGGAACCAGGTGACATATAAGCTTCAAATATTTTTTTAACTGCTGAAATTTTATAGCCTGTTTCTTCTTCTGTTTCTCTTCTAATGCAATCTTCTGCATTGTCTTTGTCCAGCAACCCTGCACAACTTTCAATTAACATCCCCGTTTTATTCCCATTTATAAACGAAGGCAATCGAAATTGCCTGGTTAAAATAATGGTTCTTAAATTAGTATTCTAAAGTAGAATTGTCGCACCATTTCCTCGGTCGTAAGCTTCTCTGCATTGTGTCTGCCACGAACCATCTTTTTTTAAATAATCGTATGTTATTTTTAGCAATGTGTACCAATTATCGGAAAGAATTTCAGTCTTTTGAATTTTAATTTTATTATTCTGCATTTGGTACATCTTCTAATCGGTAATAAATCTTTAGCCCTTTTCTGTTGCGATTCTCACATCATCATCCGCTCCTTTGGAAACTCCTTCCAAATGAAGAACTGCTTCACATTTTTCCGGAAGTCTGTGAGCAACCGATTCGAGTTTATTTAAATTCTCTTGCATCAATGCCGGATTGTCATTTGTCCCGCTTCTGTAAGGGCCTGCAATTAATATTAGCATGGTTGCATATTTTAGTTTTTACAAAGTACGCAAGAAATTCTTTGATAAAACTTTTAACCAACAGGGTTCATTCATAATAACTATACATTGTAGTACCATGAACAATCAAGCCTGAGTCAGATCCATTTGTTATTGTTATTTTAGAGGCTTTCACCAAAGGTGAATTTTTATCGTTATAGGTATAAATGTTCTCAGCTTTGAGGTGAACTCCATCGCCTGTTATGGTTTCTTTCTTAGGGTTATTAATTTGCAATTTTACTCCTGGTAATAAAAACAAGTGTTCAAAAAAGTCCGGATGGAGCAGACTAAAGTCATCAACATTGATCTTATCATCATATTGCTCAAACTGATCAACAACAGTGGATTCATTCTGACCTTCAATAGCAGGTCTGTGATCCGAGAGTGCCTGCAAATTGCCATCAGCGGTGTAAGTCATTGTTAATGTCCGGTCAATTATAAATCCAGTTCCTTCTTTATGAAGCCGCTCTATTTTAACAAGTTTCTCTCCATCATAAGTAAAAAAACTTCTTGCAAAAACCACACCTGTTGAATCGGCATATTGAATTAGAAAGACTTTGCCCTGGTTATCGTATGAATATTGAAGTCTGTCTTTATTAACCAGGATATTATTTCTCATTTCGGATATCCTATCATTGTTATAGAAAACATTATACCTCGTAAAATCGGATGCAAAAGACACAAAATTGACTTTACCTTTTGAATCATATTCAAAATGATAATACGGTGAAGGCAGCCTGGACACCACAATATCCTTTAGCAATACCGGAGGCCCTGGATTATTTGGTGGTGGCAGTTGCGGGTTAGTTGTTTCCTTTTTACAGGAAAACAATACTATCGTCAACATCAAAATCAATAAATGTTTGTAATGCATATTTTTATTTTTCGTTATTTACCCCTAATAGTCCGGGATTGACCAGAGTCTTTTATTTAACCACGACCAACAATTTTACAGTTTAGTATGCAAAATGCTTTGTCGTACTATCAATTTGTAAATCGTAAAATTAAGAGAAAGGGTTGCTTTATGATTTCTTCATTCATTGAACATATTCAAGCTAACTTGGCATTTGATTTCTATCCGAATTGCCTCATGGAATTCATCGTAAAAGCTCAATAAAAAATAAATTGATTCGCTGAGTACATGAAGTTTTTGAATTTTCTTTAAACTGTCAGGCATATAATTTACCTGCACCATCCCCCTTTCAATTCATTCTTTGCATAATATCAATTGTTTAAATTTTTCTTACTTGTCTGGCTTTCCGGTGATACCCTATTTTTTAAGTGGTGCTGATCTCCATTTTTCATTTTATTCCCATAACAGAAATAATATTTACTGTCAGGTTTTTAAAAAATATGTTATTGCCAAAATTTGCTTGTTAAACAATTTGAATTTCGCAAGTGTCTTTTAAAATAAAAATCAATTTTCAAGGTTTGCGTCAGGACAGATTCACATTCATAACGTAGATTTTATTTTTGCGGTTGCTTTTTCAAATACCAGTGATTCTCTTAAAAATTACCCAGTCATTCCCGCAAAGAACTTTCCCAAAAAACAAAATGAGGAAATAGAAGAAAAGAGAGGAAATTAATATTAACCATGTATTCCCAAAAGTAAAATTGGTTAAGATCCCGATTGCCAATGCAGCTATCGGTGGCAGAAAAAGTAGTTTGTTTTCTTTTAAAACAGGGAGATCAGTTTTTATCCAAAATAAAATGAATTGTACAAACATTGCAATGAAATATGATACTGCAGCACCCTCTCCCCCGAAGGGGGGAATTAAAAGAATATCTCCAATAACATTAATTACAAAGCTGATAAATGTGAAATAGAAAATCATTTTGAGAAATCCTTTCGCGAAGTTAATTGTCCAAAGAAAATTATTGAAATACAGGAATGGCATACACGCTGATAAAATGAGAATAGTATAGCGGTTTACTAAACCGTATTTTCCCTGAGTGATGAAATCAATAACCGGAATCCATAAAATATTCAATATTAAAGACACCAAAGAAGCTATAATTATTTCAAAACGAAATAAAACAAAAAGGTCATTTATTTTCTCCACTGAATTCATAACAGAATTAGTATGGAACAGCCTGGTAAAGCGCGGAATCAAAATAGGCGCAATAATAAGTAAAGGCAATGTGGCTACTTCAAAAACTTTAAACGCAAAACTATATTCTGCAAGTGCAATGTTTGAAGCAAGAATACCGAGTAGTATCCAATCGAGGCGGGCAATAGCTGAAGTAAAAACAACAACTCCCGCCTGTGGCATAGATTCCTTCAAAAGATTCAGGTAAATTTTTTTATTCAATGCAAACGAAAAAGTTGTTTTTAAAAATCTTTTTGTAATGAAAGCGGAAAGTAATAATTCAGCAGTATCATCTGTAATAAAAATAAGAATTACCAGTGTCAGATTCAACTTTGAAAAAAACGCAAACAATATTAATGCGGTGCCTCTTACAACGTTAGAGCAAACAGACATGTAAAATAGGGCTTTGAACTTTTCCAATCCATTTGCGGTTTGCTTAAATGGCGAAGAGAAAAAAATCATCAATTTACCAATTCCGAGTAGTAGTAGTAGTAAGTAGTGATTTTGCAATGGCTCTTGAAAAAAAAAGTAAACAATTAATAAGGAACTATAAAATAAACCTCCGGCAATCAACGCATGTAAAAAATAGACTGAGAACATTAATTTAGGATCTTCTCCTGCCGCTATCTTTTTTACAATTACCTGGTCAATGCCAAATGTGAGAATAATAAAAGCTGTAAGCAATACTGCAAGAGACCAGTTTATTTCCCCAAAATCAGTTTTTGAAAAATATACGGAAATCACATAAAAAATAGCAAGCCCACAAGCCTGGTTGATAATTACCTGTAAAGAATTAACGGAGATATCATCGAGGAATTTTCTTTTCATTAGAATTGATCTAAACCAAATGAATACTTCAATCTATATGGATGATAAGTTTTTTATTTATTTTATTTCTATTCTTTAAAAAAGAAAAATTAACAAAAGGAGATGCAGAAATATAATTTGATTCATAAAATTCAGAAAACAAATCAATAGACCTCTAACAGAAGTTATTTACTATTTTTCAGGAAAGGTTTCATTGTGATGGTAAACAGAATACCACCGCTATTCAATTTCACTTTACCTGCCCCAATCCCGCTTAAAGGAAGATTTATATATGGCTCTGCCATTATAAAAAACTTTTTATTAAAGTTGTATTGATAACCGGTCGAGAGATTTAGTACAGAAAACAGGTTTTTATTCTTATTTTTTATAGTCATATCATTACTGTATATCCCACCTGTTATGGTTTTATAATAGTACTCATAAGATTCTTTTTTCATCAGGTATGATGAAAGTCCGGTTGAAACGAACCAGTTGTGATTTCCCTTTTTCCCAAAATTATAATATAGATTCAATGGAATTTCATCCACATTGCAATTTGCATCAATACTTTGAAGATTATCATAATTGCTACCACTACCATAAGGAAAATGATAATCATATCTTCCGACAGAATAAATCTTTTTGGACTTATAAAATCCTGTTCGAATTGTGAATTTTTTAGAAATCGAATAACTCAATCCCGCTCCATAAATAGCACTTATTTTCCCGGCGTTGTTTATATGAACACTACTTATAGAAGGCCCGGCAGAAAATGTGATGCCAAAATTGTTTGTAAACCTATTTGTATTCTTTGTTTTTTTCTTAGTGATTTCAGATTTTGCAATAGTATCCTGTTTTTTTATTTGAGGTTTGTTAGCTACTGATTGATTACTTGTTTTTGCTGAATCGGTTTTATTTTCATTCTTTTCGGAGATATTATTATTGTTCTTATTCAATAATTCACCTCGGGCTGGAATTGAAGAATTGGGTTTGGTATTTATTGTTATTTTATTTTTATAGTTGTCTTCAGCGTTGGATTCCTGTTTCAATAAAACATTAGACTGAACCGGTAATTTCTCTTTGAAATTATATTTCCTATTTCCGTTACTGTTCATTGAAAAGTAAGGTGCCTGGTTTGTTTTTATTTTACTTGTATTTGTATTTGAAAGTATTATTGGCGACCCGGCTTTACTTTTTTCAGGTATTTTCTGTTTATTCAATGGATTATTAATTGATTGACCAGATAACTTATCGGGGAACTGATTTGTATCGTTTAATTTTCCGGATTGGGTTTCTTGCAGTGAAATATCTGAAGGTTCTGATGAATAATTTCTTCTGTTACTCCAAACTATAAATAATATCAATCCTCCCAGTAACAACAAAAATGGGAGAAAGGAAAAAATCTTTCTCCTTCTCTTTTTCTGAGGTAGGTGCTCATCAAGCAATTTTTCCATCTTATCCCATGCTGTATCGTCATAAGCAGGGTGATAATTATCTGCAGCTTCTCTTATTCTAATATCGTTTTCTTCATCCCGCATTTTGTGCTATTTGTGTTTTGTTTTCGTTTTTTAATATTTTTTGCAACTGTTGCCTCGCTTTGAAAAGATTAGACTTCGACGTACCTATTGAGATGCCTAATTTTTCCGCAATTTCTTCATGGCTATATCCGTCAATAATAAATAGATTTAAAACCATTCTGTACGCCGGCGAAATATTTTGAATAGCCCGTATAATTTCATCATAGGAAATCCTGTCCAAAGGATTCCCGTCGCTATCCGGAATATAAACAAGAGATTCATCTATCTCTGAAGTAAAATAATGTTTGTTATTTTTTCTGCAATGATCAATAGCAGTATGTATTATGATCTTCCTGATCCACCCTTTAAAGGAATTCCCTTCATCTGCATAAGCGGGTTTAAATCTATGTATTTCTTTAAAGACTTTTAAAAAGCTATCGTTGAATATCTCAATAGCATCTTCCTTTCGTTTTGTATAACGGTCGCATATTGCCATGCCGTAACTGTAGAAAGAGTTATAAATTTTCTTTTGACTCTCTCTTTGATTCAGAGTGCAGCCCCTGATATGTTGTTTCAGTTCATTGGCAGATAACAAATCCATTATTTTATAGTAATATAATCGTAACTCTATCCGAAAAGGTTGCCTTTCAACCATTATTTTTTCCGTACATGTATAAATGACTGTATAAATTAATGGATATATTATATTATACATTTATATGTGTAAATATTGTTTATCTTATGAGAGACATTAAAGTTTTAATGACGAATAAATGAGTTCGTATGTCGCCATACAGGAAATGGCATTAACGGAATTAAATAATTCGACGTATTGCAT
>DASSHD010000508.1:0-8565 GCA_035693085.1 Hanamia sp.
ACAATTATTTTTGCCTGATGGAAGCGCTTGCTTCTGATTCTATCCGGTCATGAAAAGCTCTCTTTTTGGGGAATATTCAATAAACATAAACTTTTTTGTAAGCAGCATATAACATCTGCCTTATTATTCAGGAATGACTTTATATCAAAAGTTTCCTGTCATAAAAATTCACCAAACAAAGCTTTTGTGATTTTAATTTTCAAACCACTTTTATTCAACATTCATACCAGGTATAAACAGAAATAATGGAAACATCACACATAACAAAAGGCATGAAGAGGTCCTCTTTTCACGACTATTTATACGATAAAATAGGAACTTCCAAAGAAATGTATTATCAACTTTTACCCGAAGACCTGGTATGGCATTCTGTTGAAGAAAGAGAAGGGGTAATTAGTAATTTGGGTGCATTAGTAATTGAAACAGGAGAATTTACAGGAAGAAGTCCCCAGGACAGATTTATTGTTAAGGATGAGCTCACTGAAAATGCAATTGATTGGAATAAATTTAATCAGCCCATACATGAAAAATATTATAGGGGGCTGTATGATAAGATGCTTGAGTATATGAAAGAGAAAAGACTTTGGATCAGGGATTGTTATGTCTGTGCAAAAGATGATTACCGGCTTTACATCCGGGTAATCAACGAAAATCCCTGCTGCAACCTTTTTGCTTATAATATGTTTTTACGTCCTGAAAAAGAAGAACAAACTAATGAAAAAATAGAATGGCATTTACTGCAGCTACCCCATTTTTTTGCCGATCCATCTACTGATGGTGTAAACCGGAAGAATTTTGTCATTTTAAATTTTTCTGAAAAAATAATCCTGATCGGGGGCACCCAGTACACCGGTGAAATAAAAAAGGCAGTTTTCAGTATCCTGAATTTTGTTTTGCCTGTAAGCAAAAATGTATTGAGCATGCATTGTGCAGCTAATGTTGCGAAGGATGGCGATACTGCTCTCTTTTTTGGGCTGAGCGGAACCGGCAAAACAACTTTGAGTTCAGACCCTCAAAGAAGATTAATCGGAGATGATGAACATGGATGGGATGACAATTCAATATTCAATTTTGAAGGAGGATGCTATGCAAAAGTGATTAACCTTAACCCTGTTAAAGAGCCTGCTATTTACAATGCTATAAAATTCGGATCCATTGTTGAAAATGTTTCTTTTATGCAAGGCACCAATATCATTGATTTTGCCAGTAAAAAGAAAACCGAGAATACGAGAGTAAGTTATCCCATAAATTATATCAATGATGCTGTAATCCCATCTGTTGGCAAAGTACCTAAAAACATATTCTTCCTCACTGCTGATGCCTTTGGCGTTTTGCCATTGATAAGCAAGCTAACGTTATCCCAGGCGATGTATCATTTTATAAGTGGCTACACATCTAAAGTGTCAGGAACAGAGGAAGGTGTCAATGAACCAAAACCAACTTTCAGTGCATGCTTTGGCGCCCCTTTTATGCCATTAAATCCAGGCATGTATGCAGAGATGCTTGGTGAAAAAATAAAACAATATCATGTAAATGTCTGGTTGATAAATACAGGTTGGTGTGGCGGCCCATACGGAACAGGGAGCCGAATAAAACTGGAATATACCCGGGCAATGATTACAGCAGCCCTGGAAGGACAACTTGATAATGTGGTAAAACATCCTCACCCGATATTTAAAATAATGATACCCTCATCCTGCCCCGGCATTCCTTCCAAAATATTAAATCCCCAACTAACATGGAAAAATAAAATGGCTTATACAGAAACTGCGAATAAGCTTGCAGGGTATTTTATCAACAACTTCAAAAAATACATCACGCATGTAAGTAAAGAGATGGTATCAGCAGGCCCTGAAATTTTGAACACTAAATCATGAATCAAATTTGTTTCAATCAAACGATAAAATAAAAACATAATCTTAAAAATTAAAAAATGGTTAACAGGCAGGTCTTAACATTGGATGAATTTACCATCAGAGAAATGAAGGAATTTCCCAGGTCCACCGGAGAACTGGCAGGTCTTCTAAGGGATATTGGCCTGGCTGCCAAACGTGTCAACGTGGAAGTAAATAAAGCAGGGCTCGTGGATATTTTAGGAAATACGGGAGATGTGAACGTGCATGGCGAAGAGGTGCAGCAGTTAGACAAATTTGCCAATAATCAGTTTACGAATGTGCTAAGGCATGGAATAAGTTGCGCGGGTATCGCCAGCGAAGAACTGGAAGATATTGTGATCTTTGATAACCCTGTAAGTATGAACTCGAAATATGTTTGTGTATTTGATCCTCTTGATGGAAGCAGCAATATAGACGTCAATGTATCTATCGGTACAATATTCAGTGTTTACCGGAGGGTTACCGAAACCGGTACTTTTGTAGCCCGTGAAGATTTTCTGCAACCCGGAATAAAACAAGTGGCTGCAGGATATATTATCTATGGATCTTCCACTATTTTGGTGTATGCTACTAAAAGAGGAGTCAATGGCTTTACCCTGGATCCGTCCATTGGTGAATTTTGTTTAAGCCATCCTGGTATCCGGTGTCCTGAAGAAGGAAAGTATTATTCTGTAAACCACGGTCATTTATTTCAGTTTGATTCCGGAGTACAAGATTATGTTACGAAATGCCAGGAAAAATCAGTAGATAACGGAGGTCCTTATACGCAAAGATATACCGGCAGTATGGTTTCCGATGTACATCGCAACCTGATAAAAGGAGGTATTTTTTTGTATCCCGCTACTATTGATAAACCGAATGGAAAGCTCAGGTTATTATATGAGTGCAATCCCATGGCTTATATCATAGAAATGGCGGGTGGCAAAGCCACCGATGGAAGGCAACAAATTCTTGAAAAAGTACCTGTGGGTTTGCATGATCGCTCACCATTATTTATAGGAAGTAGAAAAATGATGGAAGAGTTCGAAAAAATTAGCCTCGGAATATAAAAGATAATCAGAGACGTATTATTTTATAAATGCTAAAAGTGAGGTCATTTGAATACACCAGGATAAGAATATTATTGCGCCTGGCAATAAAGCAATTGTCCGGAACAATGGGAGTAATTACGTTTAATCATTACTGTTATACACGTCAATAAACGGAATATTTTAAAAAATGATTGAACTAATTTTTCTTTTGTAACTCCGGCTTAAACTTTTATCAAAGGGCGGTCGAAAATCTTTGACTGGTTGTGATATATGCAATGATTACGCACATCGAACTTTAATACCTGCATGAGGCGTTTGTCTGGCATTTCTGAGTAGGGGATATTTTCGGCTTGCAGCACATGTTGTACAATTTTTGAAGCATCGGCTTCCAAGTGCACCAAACGGCGTGCATAGCGTTTCATCAACAAACTGAAAGTTATTTCTCTTTTCAAATGTGGTTTAGTGTTTCGCATAAAGAAATATTTTTAAAATTATAAATCAATTTCCAAAGGCACGCCAGATGGCGACAGAAATCGTTACTTTCTGTCCGCATCTAATTTAGTATTTTTTAAGCAAACAAAGGGTGCTTTGTAAAGACAATTTCAAAATGACCCATCTTATCGCACGCTTTGCAGCAAAGATTCTGTGAGGTGGCCATGCTTGTGCTTCAATGGAAACGATTTTAGTTATTTTCGTATGCTTGTTCGGACATACAGCCTGATAAAAACAAAAAAGCGGTATCCAAAAAAAATCTATAGTATAGCAGTAATTATAGTGTCGTACGGCAGTAACTACTCTTTTATAACACTTGTCCTTTTTGAAACGAAAGATGGCTTTTACCTTGCTGTGCAAATAGTGACACCCCCTTAAACTTATTATTAAAAGACCCGAGAAAACCTGTCCCTTTCCAATTGAGAATGACTTTTTAAGTTTTATTCTTTAATTATCAGAAGATGTTATAATAGCGGTAAATAAGTGTCATTGCTCCCTTATTTTACCAGTTTGCTTATTGCCGAGCATATAATTTAGTGAACCGGATAGGTTTAAAAAGTTGGATTGGTTTTCAACCTGAATACCCATTTTATAAAAAATAAAAACAATAGTATTTAAAAATAAAAAATAATGGCAGTTCAAAAAAAAGGATTTATAATTTATAAACGCGATAAAAATAAAGTAGAGATTAGCGGCGATACGGAAAATGTAAAATGGCCAATATGGTTCGACATGATATCAAGTGTGCTTAAATGGCTTATTCCTTTAATATTACTATTTGTTATGGATTTGGTTACAGTTCCTAAAGAAAATATTCTACCCATCCTGTTGAAATGTATTAAACATATAGCATCCTTCCTGACCCTTTTTGTGGTTGTGGCGGGTTGGACACAGGTATTTTTTATAAGGATACTATTTATAAGTGGTTCAGCTATGTAAAAAAATACAGATTGCAAATCTTTTTATCCGCCTTGCAAATCTTTTTTATTATCTCAGGTATTTTTTTTGATATATTATTGTGATTTGGGGAGAATTGAATTTTGTTTATGGAAAATAAGGTTGCCTCTGACAAGCAACATACAGGGTACTAATTAATTTTGACTTTATGATAAAAGCTACAAATAAAGACAGAGATAGAGTGATAGACATTCTTGCAGAATCGTTTAATGATAACCAGAGTGTGAATTACATTGTTAAACAGGATCAAAAAAGAAACCAGCGAATAAAAAACCTTATGGCTTACTCATTTGATGTTTGCTACTTATACGGAGAGGTTTTTTTAACCGACGATAAAAGCGGATGCGCATTGATTCTATTGCCTGATAAGAAAAAGAATACCCTTAAATCATTTTTGCTGGATATAAAATTGATTGTCTCATGCATCGGTATCTCCAATATAAAGAAAGCAATGAAGCGCGAGTCGAAAATAAAAGAACTGCAACCAAAGAAATTGATGTTTTATTTATGGTTCATCGGTGTAAATCCGGATCAACAAAATAAGGGGATCGGAAGCTCCCTAATTAAAGAGGTAATTGAGGAAGCCCATTCCCAACAAAGACCTGTTTACCTCGAAACCTCAACTTTAAAAAACATTCCCTGGTATGAGAAATTTGGTTTTAAAATTTATAATGAACTCAATCTTGGTTACCCGTTATTTTTTATGAAGAAAGAATAAACAATCAGATTTAGATATGTTGTTGCCTGGAACTCAAATGTATATTATCACATTTATGTTTGTGAGCATAGAATTAGTAATTTTTTTCTATTTGCTCATCTATAAGTCAGCAAGGCCCGATGATAAAACAACGATTCTAAACATAGTTTTAATTTTCTTATTAATAATTTATAATGTTACGGGAGGCTTACTGCCTGATCCCAATTTACCTGGTTCCGTTTTTATCCAGGAGGTTATTGCTTATGGCACAGGATTTATAACACCTTGTTTCTTTCCCTATTACATTTACAAAGCTTTCGGGTTAGAGAAGATGAAATTTCATGCGTACAGAGGAGTTTATTTATTTTTACTATTACCCTATTTTCTTTTTGTAATAGTATATGCTGTAACAAACAACCTGGAGATTGCAAAAAATTTATTGGCGCTTCCGGTACTATATGCGTTATGGATAATTTATTCTATTTTAAAAGCTATTAAATATAAATACAGAAATAATTTCAACAGCAAAGAATCTAAAGAAGAAGTTACCGTTCTTTTTTTTAGTATCACACCATGGATTGGCTTACCCATAGTCAGTTATTTTAACCTGAGCCAGTCTATAGAAGCTTCTATAACTAACCCGGGATTTTTGCTTTTATTAGCGCTTCAGGTTAACAGGCATATAAAGCAATTGAGAACAGAACATCAAAAATTAATTGATTCTGAACTACGACTATTAAACTGGAATACGAACTTGCAAAAAGAGGTAAATAAAAGAACAAGGGAACTGGAAATAATCAATGAGCAACAAATCAACACTTTTGTTAACCTCGCTCATGAAACAAAAACGCCTCTTACTTTAATCAATAATTATCTTGAAGAATATATAAACAGGAATGGTGAAAGTGAAGAACTTTCTGTCGTAAAGAAAAATATCGAAAGGCTGTCAAACGATATTGTCAATTTTTTTGATATAGAAAGATTCAACAAGGGAATCCCAATTTACAATCATAAACAGGTTTCAAATGTAAGTGAGATAGTTAAAGACAATTTGATACTTTTTAAAGAATATGCAATAAAAAGAGAAATTAAAATCAATGAAAATGTTGAAAATAATTTATTCGCTTGTGGTGATCCTGTTTCAATAAATCGAATCGTCATTAATCTTATTGAAAATGCTATAAAATTCTCAGAGGATGATTGTACTATAGAAATTATTTTGAAAGTTCACAATGAAAAAATTATTTTTTCGGTTAAAGATTGGGGAATCGGAATTTCTCCTGAAATGCATGAGAAAGTATTTAAGCCATACTATCAAATTTATAATGAAAAAAGAAGTATTCAAGGCATGGGCTTAGGATTGCCCATCGTAAAAAAAATAATAGAAGATTTAAAAGCCGGAATAATAATTGAAAGTAATCCTAAAAAAGAGCCGGGGACAAAAATTTCAGTAATACTCTCCAAATATGAAAAATCCGAAAGTGAGATGATACCTCATAACAGAATTGAAAAAATAATATTAATTAATGATGAAAAAATAAAACAGAATCCGGATTTTGATCAACCCGACAGGCAAACCATTTTGGTTGTAGAAGACAATATTAGTATGGTTAACTATCTCATAAAAAAATTAAAGGAGAAGTATAATATATACGCGGCATTAAATGGCCATGAAGCCCTTAAAATAATTAAGAGTAGTAACTTATTACCCGATCTGATTATTTCGGACGTTATGATGGATAAAGTTGATGGATATGAATTTGCAAAAATTATTTCCAGGTATCCTTCTTATAATCATATACCTGTCATATTTCTTTCAGCAAAGTCTGCTACCGAAGATAGATTATATGGATTAAGTCTTGGCGCTATTGATTTTATTCAGAAACCTTTTAAGGTAAATGAACTGCTTCAAAAAATAGAATCCGTATTAATCAATGCCGGTAAACAAAAACAGGCAATACTAACCTGTGCATTTAATAATTTAAATAAACATGAAAATTTCAGATTAAGAAACTCTGTTGATGTATTTAATCAAAATTGCGATTTCTATAAACTTACTTCACGTGAGAAAGACATAGTAAAACTAATCTGCGATGGAAATACATATAAAGCGATTGGAGAAACCTTATTTATCTCTGAAAGAACCGTTACCAAACACGTTCAAAATATTTTCGAAAAGCTTCATGTATCTAATAAGATAGAATTAATTAATAAGCTGGAAGCTGCGTAAATTTTACAGTATAGTCTTCAACTAACTATTTGGCGGCATGCTTTTCCAAGACCTTTTAATCCGAAAATACGCATGTTTACGTATAGAAATAGTAACAATTGCTTATAGGTTTCTTCTGAAATGCATATCAAATTTGTAAAAGAAAAATCTCATTATTTCTTTATCCGGTTTTAAATGCCTTTAATTCTTCAATACTGGAATAATTTAATTCATACAACCTTATTGCAGGCAAGGGAATGCCCGTCTTCGCTAACAGATGAGTCTATTGATAGTTTCATCAAACAATCAGAGGAAGAACAGGATAAAGTCCGTAATTCATTTCTGGAAGGCATGCTGAAAAGATCAAAGCTGAAGGATAAACAACATTGGGTACGAATAACCCAGGCCATGCTGATACGCCTGATTGACAAATTATATAGCTACACCCAATCAAAAGAGGTGGATCATAAAATGTTTCATTTATATAAAATATTAATTGGCCATCTTGAAGACACTTTACATTTTATAAAGGATTTTTTCGGAAACTATTTTAATTATGATGAAAGAGTTCCTGTCACTTATCTCATTATTTCTCTTAAGGAATTAAGCAGTCAGGTAAAATTGCTTCGGAAAATAGTGCAACATTATAAACCCTATATACAGGCATTGGCGGAAATTATCGTCAATAACTTTAATAAATTTTGCCTTGAAAATAAAAATAACGCTACCTATAATCAACTGGCATATCAAAAGGATTTAATGGGCCATTTAATGGCAAATAAAACGTTGGCATCTGAAAATTCGATCAATGAAGTTTTGTTTTACTTTAATTATAATGATCAGGATTATATAGCATACCTTAAAGAAAAACTGAGTAGCCTGACTGAATCTTTGGATACTATAAAAGAAAAGATCGCTGCTTTGCGCTTTGAACAAAAGAAGTTTAATCAGTTACCAAAAAGGCTTATTGGTAATTTAAATTCTAATACACCTTCACTTATAGAACAAATGAATCATTGGATTGAGGAGGAAATAAAATTTCTTGAATCAGATCCTATCAATAATGGAACAATTCAGTCAATAGAAACAGAAAAAATATATGTTCATGTTCCCTTTAAAGGATCAGAGATTTATTTGGTACATAAAGCTTTTATTGATTCCGGGGGCGCTCCCGGTGAGACTTACAAGAGCCTCTTTGAGAAAACCGCTTCGCACCTTACTAATAAAAATCAGAAAGGATTCAGCACTGAGAGCTTACAAAAAAACAGTGACAAAGTGGACTAC
>DASSHD010000509.1:0-5275 GCA_035693085.1 Hanamia sp.
TCATTCAAATGCGGAAGGATTGTTTTAAATTTTTTTTGTAATACTTCATCGCTAAACATAATATTTAATTTAGCTTCAAATGTACTACTTATTATTTAACACTTACTTAATACTAACACTGACAAAATTTTTGAAGAATCGAGGATTTGGTTTTTGAAGCCATATGATTTCAATGACCCTTTCGACTGCCAAGTTATAGTTGATACAAAAAATTCAGCCGCAGAAATTGCTAACTTTCTCAGACAAAATGCTCCAGGATTATCAAGCGAAGAAATTAAAAGATATTCTAAAACATGGAGTAATAATCCTATTGAATGGAATAGAATGGTAAGTAAAAAAATTCATGAGAGTGTTAATGAAAAAGGAGTATGTTGCTTCGTAAGCAATAATGATAACATATTAATGTGGTCTCATTATACAGATTCTCATAAAGGCATTTGTTTAAAGTTTGACATATTAGCTGATGTTGATTTTTTTACAGCTCCTTTTCATGTAAAATATAGCAAAGACTATCCTTACTATAATCACTTAAAGGACAATTCACAATTAGTTAAGTCCTTAATGCAAACAAAAGCGGACATATGGGAATATGAAGGAGAAATCCGGGTATTAAAATTAACAGCAGGTTCTTATCAATTCAAAAAAGAAGCATTAAAAGAAATATGTTTCGGTTGTAACTGCACAAAAGAGGATATACAGAGAATCAAAAATTTAATAACGACAAATAACTTTAATGTTGTTTTTACAAAGGCGACAAAAGAAGCAAAACAATATGGTTTAAGCATCAAAACAATATAATATTAGCCATCGAGGGTGTTCTTTTTTAAGGCCATCTATTTTAGAGAAGGGCCGACGCCTGGCGGTAAACAGGTCTCCTGATCAACAGCATCAAATGAATCAAAACTCTTATTATTACTTCATAGTTTTTCTCAGCCACCATTTATCAGTGCATGCTCCGATGAACACACCGACGGAATGATCTAAGAATTGCTTGATTTAGAAACGAGCCAGGAAGTGATTTCTTTTACCTTACAGTAAACCAATAAATAAACCGAATTCCTTTTTTCTTTTTTACTCCTCCTCCACAAAAAGCTCTTTATCCGAAATAGCCTCCTTATCAGCACTTTCACGCGTATTTCTATAAATCTCCATAAACTGTTGAACCGCATTTCGTCCTTCTTCTCCCAGATTAATAGAATATTTATTTACATAGAGATCAATATGTTTTTTCATCACGTCAACTTCCATTTCCTGCGAGTGTTCTTTTACATAATCGCTTATTAAAGGATAATGTTCAAATGCATATTCCATACTTTCTTTGATCAAAGCGTCCACCTGCATCAAAATATTTTCATCAATATTTCTTTTACCAACAATGCCGCCGAGTGGAATCGGGAAAGATGTTTTTTCTTCCCAGAAATTACCGAGGTCTATAATTTTATACAATCCTTTATCCATGTAAGTAAACCGGTTTTCATGTATGATAACTCCAAGAACATTTTCGGATTGAAGAACCGAATTTTCTATTTCGTCATATCTTTTAAAGATTTTCTTTTTTGCATTGGGAAATGCAAGAGAAAATAAAAGATGCGCAGTGGTATTTTCTCCCGGAATTGCAATTGTATATTTTTCAACATCATTAAAGTTTACGGGTTTTTGAGAAATGAGTAATGGTCCGACACCTTTGCCGAGAGCGCCCCCGCTATTAAGAACTATATAATTTTTAGTAATTAATGGCAACACGCCGTAACTGATTTTGGTAAAATCCAGAACTTTATTTATTGCCAGATTATTCAATGTTTCAACATCTTCCAATCTTACATTAAAATGAAAATCTCCGGTATTTATCTTTTTACTGACTAATGCATCAAAGATAAAAGTATCATTCGGGCATGGTGAAAAGCCAAGTGTATAATTCATTATGTTGATTAAAGTGATTCAAAAATTTTTATTAATTCTTTATCCAGTTCAAAGATGGCCTCTTTTAGCTGCCATTTATCTTTATTTCTTTCTCCCACGATATTTGAAATGGCCCTGATCTGCAAAAAATTTACTTTTTGTTGCAGGCACACATAATGGAAAGCAGCACCTTCCATAGTTTCTATATCTGCAGTAAATTTTTTTTGAATGTTGTTGATGATTTTTATGTCGTTGGTAATATTACTTACAGTAATTCCTATGGCGGGTGGCAACATAAATTTTTTTGTAACTATACTGTTATTGATAAGATATCCTTTTTGAAATGGAAATTGATTTTCACCCGCAAGTCCCATTTCAAAAAGTGTTTTAAAATTTGAGAATTCATTAATGCCAATATCTGCAAAGCAATCACTTTTCACCCACACCACTTCGCCCAATGCAAAACCCTTGTGAAAACTACCCGCGATCCCCGCCTGTATCACCAGCTTATATTGGTTGTTCATCAATTGTTTTGTAACGTGATAAATAGTAGCCGGTACACTTATCCCGGTTATTAAAACATCAGCTTTTGCTGATAAAGGATTATTCATAAATGGCGCTATCTCCAATTCTGTAGCGCTTACTAATAATACTTTCATTGCGCAAATTTCGGCTTTAGAAATATATTATCAACCTGCTTATTTACCTTTGCAAAAATTTTATAGAAATTAAATGGTGTATTTAACGAGAATTGAGCATTTTAATGCCGCACATAAATTGTATAATCCGGGGTGGGACAGGGAAAAGAATGAAGAAGTATTTGGTAAATGTGCCAATGAAAACTGGCATGGGCACAATTATGAATTACATGTTACTATAAAAGGCGAAGTGGCGGGTGATACAGGCTTCATCATGGATGTAAAAAATTTAAGCTCATTAATTAAAGAATTTGTTTTGGAGGAATTGGATCATAAAAACCTGAACATGGATGTTGAATTTATGAAAGGCAAAATGTGCTCTACAGAAAATCTTGTAATCGCTATCTGGCAACAATTATTTTCGCGGTTGCCAAAAGGTGTAGGATTGCATTGTGTAAAGTTGTATGAAACTCCACGTATTTATGTTGAATATTTTGGAAAATAATTTCAATGATTTAGTTATATTTATAAGATGAACAATAGAGTATCAGTTTATAGAAAAGAACATTTTAATGCAGCACATCGGTTGCATAATCCCAAATGGGATGAAGAAAAGAATTATGCTGTTTTTGGCAAATGCAATAATCCCAATTTTCATGGTCACAATTATGAAATGGATGTAAAGATTACCGGTGAACCGGGTGCTGATACCGGATTTGTGATTGATTTGAAATTTTTAAGTGATCTGATAAAAGAAAATGTTCTTGAAAAATTAGATCATAAAAATCTGAATTTGGATGTGCCGGAATTTTCCAACCTGAACCCAACTGTAGAAAATATTACAATCATTATTTATAATATTTTGCGGAATAAAATTGACAATAAACTTGATTTACAAATCCGCTTATATGAAACGCCCAGGAATTTTGCAGAATACCCGGCTTCTTAATTTTTATTTCAATTAAAAATATTTTATGGCATATAAAAGAATTGAACATTATGATGAGGATGTAACAAAGGGCCTGATGAAAAACTACCGTGATACGATCAGGTTGATTGGCGAAGATCCTGACAGGGAAGGATTATTAAAAACACCTGAACGTATCGCGAAAGCAATGCAGTACTGTACGCAAGGCTATGGAATAGATGCAAAAGAAATTTTGAATTCTGCTAAATTTCATGAAGAGATGAGTGAAATGATTATAGTAAAAAATATTGAATTGTACAGCATGTGCGAGCATCACATGTTACCGTTTTTTGGGAAGGCACATATCGCTTACATTCCAAATGGTTGGATTACAGGATTGAGCAAACTGGCACGAATAGTTGATGTTTTTGCCAGGAGGCTACAGGTTCAGGAAAGATTAACAACAGAAATTCTAAGTGCTATACAGGAAACATTAAATCCTTTGGGGGTTGCGGTCGTGATCGAAGCAGAGCATTTATGTATGATGATGCGCGGGGTGCAAAAACAAAATTCTGTTACTACCACATCAGCCTTTTATGGTGAATTTGAAAAGCAAACTACCCGCAACGAATTTATCAATCTGATACAGGCAGATCTCGTAAAAAGAAGATAAAAAATAAAATAAATTTATGGCACATGCATTTGTTTTTCCCGGACAAGGATCCCAGTTTATTGGAATGGGAAAGAATTTATATGACGAAGATGAACAGGCAAAATTGCTCTTTGATGAAGCAAATGAGATTCTTGGCTTCGCTATTTCTGACGTAATGTTTTTTGGAACTGCTGATGAATTAAAACAGACAAATGTAACTCAGCCTGCTGTTTTTTTGCATTCCGTAATTGCTTTTAAAACTATTGCACAAACAAAGCCTGATATGGTTGCAGGGCATTCTCTCGGAGAATTTTCGGCATTGGTAGCAAACGAATGTTTGAGTTTTGAAGATGCTTTAAAATTGGTTTCGATAAGAGCAAAAGCGATGCAAAAAGCGTGCGAAATAAACCCTTCCACCATGGCTGCCATCCTTGCGCTGGATGATAAAAAAGTAGAAGAAATTTGTGCATCCATAACTAATGAAATTGTGGTGCCTGCTAATTACAACTGTCCCGGACAGATAGTTATTTCAGGTTCTATAAAAGGAATTGAAGAAGCTTGCATTTTATTAAAAGAAGCAGGTGCCAAACGAGCTTTAATACTTCCGGTGGGTGGTGCGTTTCATTCGCCATTAATGCAGCCTGCAAAAGAAGAATTATCGGAAGCGATTGAATCAACAAAATTCAATGCTCCCTTTTGTCCTGTTTACCAAAATGTAGTTGCCAATGCTGTTACCGATCCTGCGGAAATAAAAGCCAATCTTATTGCCCAACTAACAGGCCCCGTTAGGTGGACGCAAACGGTGGAACAGATGATAGCCGATGGCGTTACGGAATTTACAGAATGCGGCCCCGGAAAGGTGCTGCAGGGATTGGTTACAAAAATAAACAGGGAAGTGAAGGTGGATGGAATGGGATAAATCTTAAGTATTTATTTAGAGGAGAAAAGATGAGCTATCAGTGAATTAAATAAATTACTTTAGGTTGGTAAATTTGCTCGACGCAACCCAACAATACAACGAAGTTGGTGAATACTGAAAATGAATGGAATGTAAAATTTGGAGTTGCGTGTAAATACATAAATATATAGTGTTGTGCCATATACTGACAACACTCTAAAATTCATAACAACACAATGTTCAACTTTTTAAAAAATATATTATCCCCAAAAAGTATCGAA
>DASSHD010000510.1:0-2115 GCA_035693085.1 Hanamia sp.
TACTAAATTGTTTGCTTAATATTTAAAAATCATTCTTTATTTGAAATGTAAATCGGAATTTTTTACCCGGCAGATCGTATGTAAATAGACTTACTATATAACATTAAAGCGTAAACGGGAATATTCTTAAATTAAAAAAAACCGGAAATAAGAATTAAAGTTAAAAGTTAGTTTACTGTATAAATATCAGACAAAATAAACGTAAACTAAATATGATTACTTGCCTCGCAACCTTAATAAAAAATACCTTATTAACTTAAACCCATTATTTCCTTTGTACTTTTTTCTGATTTTTAAAAGAACTTTGTCCTATATGGATAAGCTACTTCTCAGTGAACAGGAAAAATTCAAAGCGGTATTTCAAAATGCATCATTGGGTATTCTTGTGATCAACAGATCCGGCATCATCACACTTGCCAATGATTTTTTGCTGGCACAATTTGGTTATGCAGATGCAGAAGAACTGATTGGTAAAAAAATGGAGATCCTTATTCCACAACGGTATCATCACCAGCACATTTCTGACCGCGGACATTATATGGAGCATCCTGTAACAAGGCCGATGGGAATGGGAAGAGACCTTTTTGGCCAAAAAAAAGACGGTACGGAAATGCCGTTGGAAATAAGCCTGAGTAGCTATAAGAGCAACGGAGATGTTTTCTCCATTGCATTTATAAGCGATATCACCAGGAGGATTGAAGTGCAGAATAAATTAAAGGAGCAGCGGCTGGCCCTTGCTGACATGAATAAAAAAATGGAGGCGTTGAATGAAGAACTGGAGAAAAAAGTAGTAGCGCGTACTTCAAAATTGCATGAAACCATGCAAAAGTTAGAAGCATCAAAAGATGAGCTGGCAAAAGCGTTGAGCAAAGAAAAAGATCTGGGAGATATGAAAAGCGCATTTGTATCCATGGCTTCGCATGAATTCAGAACGCCATTAAGTACTATACTTTCTTCTGCATCTCTATTGGCAAAATATAAATTAGCAGAGGATCAGCCAAAGAGAGATAAACATGTCCAACGCATCAAATCTTCTGTAATAAATCTGAATAATATATTGAATGAATTTCTTTCGTTGGGAAAAATTGAAGATGGAAAAATAACCGCACGCCAATCTGTTTTTGATATTGAGAATCTGATCAGGCAACAAATAAATGAAATGGCTGAAATTCTTAAACCGGGTCAAAAAGTAAATTATTCTCATATCGGGAAAAAAGAAATTTTGCTCGATGAGGTTTTGTTTAAAAATATTTTAATCAATCTGCTTTCCAATGCAGCGAAATTTTCAGGGGAGAATAAACCTATCTTTATAATCACTCATGTCGGTGACGGGCTATTAAAATTTACTATAAAAGATGAAGGAATAGGAATTTCAAAAAAGGATCAGGAGCATTTGAGTGAAATATTTTTCAGGGCAGCCAATGCGATGAATATACCGGGTACCGGGCTTGGGCTGCACATAGTAGCCAAATATGTAGAAATGATGAACGGGGGAATAGAAATAAAAAGCGAACTGAATAAAGGAACCGAAATAAATATAATCTTTGCACAATGATAAAAATATTATTGGTAGAGGACAACGAAGAAATAAGAGAAAACGCGCGGGAAATATTAGAGCTTGCTAATTATCAAATAGCAACAGCGGCAAATGGGAAAGAAGGATATGCCGAGGCTCTGAATGAATCGCCGGACTTGATCATCTGTGATATTATGATGCCGGTGCTGGATGGATATGGATTGCTACATCTCATAAGTAAAAATGAAAATTTAAAAGGTATCCCTTTTATTTTTCTTACTGCAAAAACAGAGCGTAGCGATTTCAGAAAAGGAATGGAAATGGGCGCCGATGATTATATCACCAAGCCCTTTACTGACATTGAATTATTGAATGCAATAGAAAGCAGATTACAAAAAGTAAAGTTTCAGAAAGAACACGCCGGCGCCGCTCAGAGTCTGAATAATTTCTTTGATGAAATAAAAAATGAGGATGCCCTGGATAATCTTACAGCTTCAAACGTGGTTAATTATTACAAAAAGAAACAGCGGATTTACACAGAAGGCAATCATCCTCACAGTTTGTATTATTTAGACTCGGGGAAAATAAGGACCTATAAA
>DASSHD010000511.1:0-6526 GCA_035693085.1 Hanamia sp.
TTAATAAATACAGAAATTAATAATGATACACGATAAGGGTATCTTTGGTATCACTTAAAAAATAAAGCGTCTTGCATAATTGCCAGGCAGCTAAACAGGAAATGCAATTATTTATTGGTTTACTGTAAAATCTTTTCCTGCCTCATGACGCACCCATTCCACTTCGGTGACGGGACTAAATAAGAACAATCTGTTATTCGCCATATCCCTGCATAAAAAACGGGTTCTCTGTTTATTTCCTTTCTTGTAAATACGCTCATTCTTAAATCTGAATAAACTTTCCGGGGGTAATTCTTCTAAGAGAAAAACACCAGGTTTGTGAGGATCATATTTTTTTAAAATTCTTAGTAAAGGAGCTTCTGCGCAAGAGCTTGCAGCCGGATTACGTAATGTTCTTAATAATTCTTTTTCAATATCTAAAGGAAATATTTTCTTAGAAATAAAGCGGGCCAGAATATTTCCATATTCATTTTTCCATTGTGTACCGTGTGCCTGTATGCGATTTCCATATTTTTCGTAAGCTACGAGGTGGCCCAATTCATGCAATAACGTGATCAAAAAAGAAAATTTATTGAGGTTTCCATTCACGCTGATGCGATGATTTTTGTCCAGGTGTTTGTTACGGTAATCACCCAGTTTGGTGAGCCTTTCGCGGGTGACAGTAAGATGTACTTTATACTCTATCAGATAAAATGCCACATCCTCAAAAGATCCTTCGGGCAAATAATGATTTAATTGATGTAAAGGAGATTCTTTTTTAGGCATCAGTTTTCTTACGGGCTATTTTCATTAATTGAATGACTTCGATGGAAGTGTAAATAAGATATATCACCATAGCAGTAAATAGGGCAGGCGTATTTACTTTGCCTCCAAACGCATAAATGTAAATAAATAAAGCGCCGATAATAACAACCATTTTAATTAAAAGGGAAGAGTAAAGTCCGCGTACAAAAGCGTGGGAACTTTTAGAACTAATTCCTTTAATTAGAATGATAAAACTGAGGTAACTTAAAAAATAAAGAAGCAGGTTGGCAAACAATAAAAAGTTGACATCAAATCCAAAAGAAGCAAGTGGATTTTTGAAAACAACAATTAGAAACATAATAATAATACAAGGTATGGCAACGGGCAAAAATTTTCTTGATGGGCTTTCGATCATTTTTTTGAAGTGTCTTTAATAATTTTAAAAATAAGCCCTGCAATGATAAGCAAAGGCAAAATCCAGACAAGCAAAGGAAATGAAAAATTTAACCATTCATCTGCTTTTATGCCAATAAATATCCCCAAAGCAATGCTTACCAGGAATTGCATTCCCATTCCTGCATACTGCAATAATTCTTTGTTGGTTTCTTTTCTTGTTTTCATATTTTTAATAAAATGAAAATTCCTTCTATTTACCTGTCTGCCGACAAGCCTGCCTGTCTGGTAGGCAGGGCAGGTTTGTTTACTGCATCAGGAATTGAAAGGCTTATTCGCTGTTGATATACAAGACCTATCAACACAGCAGACAAACAAATAAACTCATTTTCTAATTACCCTCTACACCTTCTCTTTCAATCTTCCTGATAACTTATTTTAAATTAGTTATTCCTTATTTCAAAAGAGCAATCTTATATTGCATTTTTACGTTATTAATTTCCAGCTTGTTAAAAATAATACACATAGTTTATTAATTTACATATTAGGTTAAATAACCGTATTTTTAAAATAATTTTGCAGCAGGAAAGTTCTTTTGCTTTAGAGGGACTTTTTTGGTAATCTTACTTCTATAAAAATTGATATATTCATGAATAACCGGATCAGAGTGATATCTGTATTATTATTCTTCATTTTTCTGCTGCCGGAAGTTCATGCGCAATTAAGTAAAATTACTTATGACCTTGACAAAGATAAACCTGCAAAATTCAAGGACACAAAGCTCAAATCTGAAAAAACAGGCGAGAAAAAATTTACTCTCCCCCGAAGATTTATTCAAAATACGGTTTCACATTACAATTATTTTTTTAACGCCAACCAGAAAATCAACTCAGTAATAGAACGTGCCAGGTTGGCTAATGTAGATGATTATTCAAAATTAATTCCCTATTATAGTTTTACTTTAGACAATACCGCTTCTCAGAAAATCGAACTCGACTCTGTGATCTATAAAGCCACGGCTGGAATATTACTTCACGATCTTCGTAGCGATTGGCTTGACAATTTGTATCTTTTGATAGGAGAAGCCTATTACTTCCGAAAAACTTTTGATACTGCTGCTATGACCTTTCAATTCATTAATTATAATCTTTATCCCCGAAAAAAGAAAGATGATGATCAGTTGATAGTAGGTTCCAATGAAAATTCAGACAATCATTCTTTAAGTATTTCAAGCAGTGAGAAAGAAAATATTATTAAAAAAGCGTTTTCTCGACCTCCAAGCAGAAACGATGCTTTGGTTTGGCTGATACGGACATGGATAGACGAAGAAAAATATTCAGAAGCCGCAGGATTGATCAATACTTTGAAAAATGATCCCTTATTTCCTGAAAGATTATATCCCTACTTTGAAGAAGTGCAGGGATATTGGTTTTTCAAGCAGCAAATGTATGATAGCGCTATTGTTTATATCAAAAATGCGCTCCCCAATGCCATAGATGTTGCAGATAAAGCAAGGAGGGAATATTTGCTTGCACAACTTTATGAACTAAATCATCACCAGGATACAGCGTCTTATTATTATGATAAAGCCATTAAACTTACTACAGATCCGTTAATGGATATTTATGCCAATCTGAATAAAGCAAAAATGCTCAAAAGCCAGGACCCTGCTGAGATTGATAAAAGCATTGCCAGGTTGTTACACATGGCGCGCAAAGACAGATTTGAGCCTTATCGGGATATCGTTTATTATTCAGCGGCAGAACTCGCCATGGAAAAACCTGATACTTCGTTGGCTGTTTCTTTTTATAAAAAAAGCACTTTTTATAACCAGGAAGATATGTCTCTGAAGAATAAGGCTTTTCTTACATTGGCGGAAATTAGTTATCAACAGGAAAAATATAAAGACGCATATAATTTTTACGACAGTCTTCAATTGGGGGATACTTCTTTGACTAACATTGAAGAAATTCAATCCAGAAAAAATGCACTGGAGAAAGTGGTTACCAATCTTAACATCATAGGCAGAGAAGATAGCCTGCAGGCCATTGCTGCTCTGTCGCCTGCAGACAGAAACGATTTTTTAAAAAAACTATCTAAGAAGTTGAAGAAAGAACGGGGAATAAAAGATGAGGATTTGACCTATTCGGGTTACGCCTCTAATTTTTATAACTCAAAAAATCAATCATCTGGTATTTTCTCTTCTAATAATAATACTCAGGGGCAATGGTATTTTGATAATAACGATATAAAATCAAAGGGATATACTGAATTTAAAAGTGTTTGGGGGAAAAGAAAAAATGTAGATAACTGGCGGCGCACTTCGGCATCCAATAGTAATTCTTCTTTTAACCAAAACCAGTCAAATGCTATACTCGGAGATCCTATGGCGCCACAGCAACAGCAGCAATCTGCAAAGAAAACATCTTCTTTAGGAATTCCTTATCAGAACGATATTTCTGTTGAAGGGCTACTGGTAAATGTACCATTAACTAAGCCCGCAATGGACACTTCCAATTCGAAAATTGCTCGTTCTTTATTTCAACTTGGGAAAAATTACCAGGATCTTCTGGAAGATTATTATGCAGCTATTGAGGCCTATCAAGGTTCTTTAAAACGCTTTCCGGATAGTTTATACAATGGTGAATTGTACATGAATCTTTCTTTTTGTTACAGAAAAATTGGAAATCTTCAGCAAGCTGATTATTTTAAAAATCTTTTGTTGAACAAATTTCAGAAAAGTATTTACACACAATATGTGCTTCATCCCGAAAGTTACAATCCTTCTAAAAAAGATACCGTAGCTGAAAAACGATACGACAAGATTTATAACTTATTTATTGAAGGTAATTTTGACGAAGCTATTCAGGAAAAACATATAGCTGATAGCCTGTATGGTAAAAGCTACTGGAATCCACAGTTGCTTTACATCCAATCAGTTTATTACATCCAAAAACGGCAGGATAGTCTGGCAATTAATACACTTCGCGAAATAATAGATAATTACCCTAAATCTCCGATGAAAAATAAAGCGGCGACTATGATTGATGTGTTGGGAAGAAGAGAAACTATTGAGCGTTATCTTACCAATCTGAAGGTAGTAAGAGAAAATCCTGATTCGCAGATCGTTGTTTTTGATGATGCTAAAATTATTAATAATGTACAATCTCCAGAAATCAGGAATCAAAAACCCATTGTAGAAAACGGGATTGTTAAACCGGGAAAATTAACTTTAAACCCTGATAAAAGAGTGGCTCCATTGGTGAAGAATGCTGAATTTATTTTTGATCCTAATGAAGCTCAAAATGTAATGATGGTACTTACCAAAGTGGATCCTGTTTATAGCAGTGAAGCCAAAAATGCTTTTAACAGGTATAACAGTCAAAATAATTACTCATTAAATATCCAGATTGCTAAGGACACTTTAGATACTGATAGAATCCTTTTGATTTTTTCTTCGTTTATTGATGCCAATGAAGCAATGAAATATCGTGATAAATTAAAGAACGCTGCACCATCAGAAATTTCATGGTTGCCTGTTCAGAAATATGCTTTTTATATCATTTCCGATGCAAATCTTCAATTGTTGAAAGAAAATAAAAATTTACAGAGTTATATAGACCTATTAAATAAAAAATACCCCGGCAAATTTTAGTTTTTTAATAAGAAGCAATTTTATAATTTACCGGTTTTTAAAGAAAACAAAATGCAACAATCACCAAAAAAGGGAAGTAAAAAAAGTACTATAAAATCAAGTGTAAAGATTCTATGGACGGTGGTATTGGCTGGATTTGTTCTTTTCACATTAGTACTGGCTTCGGCTTATTTTGGACTTTTTGGAAAGTTACCCTCTCTTCAGCAATTAGAAAATCCACAGGCTAATCTGGCAACCGAAATATATGCTGACGACGGTTCTACACTGATGGGTAAAATATATACAGAAAACAGGGTTCAGGTGGACTATAAAGATATTTCAAAAAGTGTAATAGATGCCTTGATTTCTACTGAAGATATCAGGTTTTATGAACATTCGGGAATTGATCCCATTGCTTTGGCCCGTGCATTAAAAGGGTTAGGCAACCAGGGTGGGGCCAGTACTATTACGCAGCAACTTGCCAAAAATATTTTGGGCCAGCAAAATAGGGTCTTTATTTTGAAAAGGATAGTAGATAAAATAAAAGAATGGATTGTAGCTCTCAAACTGGAACGAAATTTTACCAAACAGGAAATCCTTGCTTTATATCTCAACCGTGTATCCTGGTTAAATGTATATGGCATTAGAAATGCGTCATTGGTTTATTTTCAAAAAGAACCGTCAAAACTCACGCCGGATGAGGCAGCTTTGTTAGTAGGAATGTTAAGCGGGCCAGGCCAGTATGATCCGCGCAGGCACCCGAATGCAGCGCTTGCAAGGAGAAACTTAGTTTTAGACAGGATGGTTACCAATGATAAACTTTCTCCTTCTGAAGCTGCGGCCTTAAAGAAAAAGCCTCTTGGAATTAAGTATAAAAAAATAGATGAGAGCAATGGAATAGCGCCTTATTTCCGGTCTGTATTGACTAAGAAATTACTCGATTGGTGTAGCACGCATACCAACCCTCAAACCGGGAATAATTATGATCTCTACCGGGATGGATTAAAAATCTTTACAACCATTAATCCTAAAATGCAGTTGTATGCAGAGCAGGCCGTAATAAAACACATGACCGCCATGCAAAAAACCTTCAACCGGCAATTGGGTAAAAATATCTGGAAAGGCCATGAGGATATTTTGAACCGCGCAATGAAAGAAAGTGAACGTTGGAAAAATATGAAAGAAGCGGGATCTACTGTTGAAGAAATTAAAAATTCATTTTATGTTCCTGTGAAAATGAAAATATTTGCCTGGAATAAAAAACGGGAAACGGATACACTAATGACTCCAATAGATTCCATAAAATATTGTAAACAAATGATGCAGACTGCATTCTGTGCAATGGATCCGGTTACCGGCGAAGTAAAAGCCTGGGTAGGTGGTATTGATTTTAAATGGTTTAAATACGACCATGTAACCGCAAACAGGCAGGTAGGCTCTACTTTTAAACCAATTTTATATACATTGGCATTAACTGATGCAGGGCTTACGCCGAACAGTTATATAGGGGGCAAGCCAATTACTCTTGCTAATAAAACTATAACCGGCCCGGGTGGTACAATGGCCTATTGCCTGGCTAAATCAATCAACGTGGCAGCTTTTGATTTGATGAGTCGTATAGGGCCTAAGAAAACTGCCGAGTTTGCTCACCTGTGCGGGATCAAAAGTAATATTCCGATTGTACCTTCCATAGCTTTAGGCTCTGCAGATATTCAATTGATAGAAATGTTGAGAGCTTATACCATGTTTCCCAAT
>DASSHD010000512.1:0-14975 GCA_035693085.1 Hanamia sp.
TCAATTAGAAACACTGTGGCTAAGGCGGTAGGCTTGCTTAGCAACACGATTACAGTAAACTTTCCCGCAAATCCAGCAGACTCGCTGGCATTGGTTGACTTGTACGACAGCACCAATGGGGTAAACTGGACAAACCACACCAACTGGCTTACCACCGCGCCTATCAACACATGGTACGGCGTAACGCTTGATGATAATAATAGAGTGCAAAAGATAGATCTTCACGGCAACCGGTTAAGTGGAATCATTCCTTCTTCTATTAGTAACCTTACCAATTTGCAAGGGTTAGACGTTAGTTATAACCTGCTTACTTTTGCGGGTCTTGAACCTTTAGTGCATATAGCTAACGGTCACTTCGGTATTGGATACACGCCTCAAGCTACTAATATGCCTGTTACCAATATAAATGGTAAGCTATCGGTTTCTGCAGGCGGCACACTTTCCAACAATACTTACACTTGGCACAACATCGTTAGCGACAGTTCAATCGTAATTGCCGGCGACAGCGTTTATACACCTGCTACCTCTGGCGAATTTTATGTAAGCGTCACCAACAGCGTGGTAACAGGATTAACCTTATACAGCGATACCGCTACCGTAATAAAAACGCCTGCAAACAAAACAGACTCCCTTGCACTGGTGGACTTGTATAATAGTACCAACGGCGCCGGGTGGACAAACCACAACAACTGGTTGACCACCGCTCCGCTATCTACGTGGTACGGTGTAATACTTGATAATAATAACAGGGTAATTAGATTAGATCTTCCTGGAAATGATTTAAATGGCAACCTGCCCTCTTCTATCGGTAACCTTACCCAGTTGCAACTGTTACTCCTTGATGATAATCAACTAAGCGGCAGCATTCCAGCTTCCATTGGCAACCTTACCGATTTGCAACAGTTATTCCTTCTTTCCAATCAACTAAGCGGCAGCATTCCTTCAGAATTGGGCAACCTTACCCAGTTGCAACAGTTACTTCTTAACTCCAATCAATTAAGTGGAAGTATCCCTTCAGAATTGGGGAACCTTACCAATTTGCAACAGTTAGTCCTTGCCGGCAATCAATTAAGCGGCAGCATTCCTTCCTCACTCGGCAATCTTAAAAATTTGCAACTCTTAGCTCTTAGTGTCAATCAATTAAGCGGAAGCATCCCTTCAGAATTAGGCAACCTTACTAATATGCAACGCTTAACCCTTGATAATAATCAGTTAAGTGGTAGCATTCCTGCTTCTATTGGTAATATTTATGGCCTGAGCTTCTATCTTAGTTATAATCGATATACTTTTTCAGGCCTTGAACCTTTTGTACCTGTGGCTTATAATGGGAGCGTTGATTTTGAGTATGCGCCTCAACCCAATATACCTCTTACCTACAAAAACGGTAGGTTGTCGGTTTCGGCGGGTGGAACATTGGCAAATAATTTTTATGTATGGTACAATATAAGCGGCGGGAGTCCAATCGGTGTTACCGGCGACAGCACTTTTAGGCCCACTGCTCCAGGCAGGTATTATGTTATAGTAACGAATAGCGTTGTAACAAATCCAGAATTCTCTTTTCAGGATTTAACATTGCAAAGCGATACCTCCGTATATATATCTATGCCGCCTGTAAATACAACAGATTCTTTAGCTTTGGTAGATTTTTACAACAGCACTAATGGGCCTGGCTGGTATGATAACACCAACTGGCTGACAACTGCTCCTTTAGGTACATGGGACGGAGTAATTATTGATACCACCAACAGGGTAAATCAATTAAATCTTTATAACGATAAGTTAAGCGGCAGCATACCTGCTTCCATCGGCAATCTGAGCAACTTGCAGGTCTTACAACTTTTTGGCAATAAGTTAAGTGATACCATTCCAGCTTCCATTGGCAATCTTACCAGGTTACGATTGTTAAACCTTAATAATAATCAATTGCGTGGCAGCATACCTGCTTCCATCGGCAATCTGAGCAACTTGCAGGAATTAGAGCTTTATCAAAATCTACTAAGTGGCAGCATACCTGTTACTATCGGCAATCTTACCAATTTGCAAAACTTATACCTTTATGCAAATCAATTAAGTGGCAGCATTCCTTCTTCCATCGGTAATCTTACGAATTTGCAAAACTTATACCTTTATGCCAATCAATTAAGTGGGAGCATTCCTTCTTCCATCGGTAATCTCACCAACTTGCAACGGTTAGAATTTAGTAACAACCAATTAAGCGGCAGCATTCCTTCTTCTATTGGTAACCTTATTAATTCGTACTTATTCCTTGATTACAATAAATATACTTTTGCGGGTATTGAACCTTTCGTACCTGTTGCTAATGGCAACCACATCGGATTTTTATATTCCACGCAAGCCAATATACCTCTTACCTACAAAAACGGTAAGCTGTCAGTTTCGCCGGGCGGCACTCTAAGCAACAATACATTGCATTGGTACAACATTACCAATGGTACAAATACTACTGTCACAGGAGATACAACTTTCGCTCCTACTACAAAAGGAGAATACTATGTATCCATAACCAATGCTGTAGCAAAAGATTTAACCTTGTATAGCGATACGGTCTATGTAGGAAGTTTGTTACCAGTTACTCTTATCAACTTTACTGCGCAGTTGCAGGGTAATACGGCGTTACTGCAATGGGAAACAGCCCAGGAATTAAATAATGATCACTTTGATGTGGAACGCTCCACAGATGGCCGTTCATTTGTGAATATCGGAAAGGTGGCAGGAAGCGGTACAACTTCATTGCCGCATAATTACCGCTTTATGGACGATAGCCCGGTGCCGGATGCCACCAATTATTACCGGCTGGAGCAGGTAGATGATGACGGCTCCTACACTTATTCAAAAATTGAGTCTGTAACATTTACCGGCAATAATTTACCGGCAGCTATTTACCCGAACCCGGCGCACAATTATTTTATTGTACAACATTATATCGGCCAGGACATGAAACCGGCATATATAGTGGTAAAGGATATGGAGGGACGAACACTTATTAATCAGCAGTTGAATAATACTAACAGTGAAAGAATAAATATTACCGGTTTATCCAAAGGCGTTTACATGGTGAGTGTAATCACCGGAGAAAAAGTGCAAACGAAAAAATTAGTGATAGAGTGAGGAGGTAAAGCAAAGCCTGCAAGACAGGGCTTGTTCAGGCTTTGCTTTCTGTGGTGACGACCACTAAATGCAATGAGCAGGAAAATATTAAAACTTTAAGACAGGTGGTGTAATAATTTTTCAATTGAACATAGAATTTAAAATATTATAGATCAATAATCAACTATTAAAAATTAAATTATGAACACGTATTCAATCAACGGTAAGGAAATTACTTTGTATAGTTTCATAGGCGAAGTCGCAGAAGCGGGGAAAAATATGGAAACAATAGTTTCAGGCGGCGGAGGAGCAGGCAATTCAAGTGTACATATCAGTTCCCGCACTGTTGTTCACGACCAGATTTTTCTTATTGACAAAGATGGTAATGAAAGTTCCTTTCAATTGGAGGACTTTAACGTTGCTTGTAGAAAGGGTAACAATTTAATGGTAATATGGGGTATAAGAAAAGGCGAGAACAACGGACCATGTATTGTTGCTCATAACTATACAACAAATGAAACCTTTTATAATGATTCTTTTATTAAACGTTTATTTAGAAGAGAATTACCTTTTGTAGTAATACCGATAGCAATTATTGCAGTAATTTTTTTTGCATACAAATTCTATTTAATGATGGGTTGGATTGGAATAGCAATACTCATTGCCTTCTTTTATCGTTTACTTACACTTTTAAACAGAAGATACAAAAATAAAATTAAAGAGTTTAAGCACAGTATCAACTTTGACGATTTTCAATAATCTGCAACAGAGTAAACTATCAGGCAATATTTTTTGAACGGAAAATAATTTTGAAAATAAATACAATGCAACAACAAATCTTTATCCAAACCAATTCTCCGGATAAAAAGGATAGTACCCCATTTACCTGGAGCGATTTCTTTTCTTTTCGCAGGATGATCACTTTGCAGGTGATACAGGTTATTTATTTTATGGTTGCCGGATTGATTACTGTAGGCGCTATCGTCACTATGTTTTTCGGGAAGGATTTTCCGGGTTTTATGAATGGAGGCTTTTTAATGGGCATTGCCATCCTGGTTTTTGGAAATATTTTCTGGCGTATCTGTTGCGAGCTGATCATAGTTTTTTTTCGTATCAATAAAACTTTGAATGACATTGACGACCATACAAAGGAAGAACATCTCTAACCCAAAATATCAATTATTCATTTCATCACCATTCATCAAACAAATTATTATGAAAAAGCTACTACTTCCATTGCTGACAATCTTATTCATCATCGGTTGTAAGAAACAAACTCCTATTGACAACGAACCAAAAGTTACCTTATGCCACTATGATGCGGCAACCGGAAAAGACACAACGATTCAGGTCAACAAAAGTGACGTGGCGGCACATTTAGCTCAGGGAGATGTACTGGGCAACTGCTCGGCAGTTGTAACTACCATTTGCAGCCAGGATTGGATGATTAAAAACCTGGATGTAAGCACATTCAGAAATGGGGACTCAATACCTGAGGTTTCAAATCCTGCAGTATGGACGAGATTAACCACACCTGCCTGGTGCCATTACAATAATGACCCGGCAAATGATTCTATCTATGGTAAATTATATAACTGGTACGCTCTTACCGATCCCAGAGGCATTGCCCCTGTTGGATGGCATGTACCAAGTGATTCAGATTGGTCAACGCTGACAGACTGCCTCGGAGGTGAATGGGTAGCTGGCGGCGCTTTGAAAGAAAGCGGCTATGCACATTGGGCAAGCCCTAACCTCGGAGCCACTAATAGCAGCGGTTTTACCGCCCTTCCCGTTAGCTACCGGCACGATGAGAATGGTTCATTTGAACCCCTTGGTTTTAATGCTTACTGGTGGGCCGCACCTGACCCAAAGACAAATGAGGTTTGGTACTGGACTATTAATTATCAGGCTAGTGGGTTTGGGAAGTTCATCGACTCCACTCCACAAAACTTCTGGTTTGCTATTCGCTGTGTTAGAGATTGACAAACTTGATTTTTAGAAAGGCAACGAGGCGTTGATTCACTACCCAGGACCTTACGCCACGAGGGTGAAAAGAAATTTGGAAATTTTTACAACATAAAGCCATGAGTAACCGCAATAATAGTAAGCAAGTATTTTCAGAATTATTTAGTTTACTGACGGCAAAATTTTTGAGAAAGTTCCATCATCAAATGGAAGTGAATAAGTACGGGCCGGCAATGAAAAAAATATCAATCTTATTAATACTGACGTTGATAGTATTTAAATCGTTTGCCAATGTGAAATACATTGACATTTCTAAGATAAGCAAAGACAGTAAACTTGTTTCCGCTTTTAATTACATTAAAGATAACCATCAATACTATGACCATTGGGCGCAAAAGTGGGACTACAACATACCCAAAGAAGAATTAATCAAAAAACTTAGTGAATACTACTCAGGTTTTTTAGCAATTAACAACAAGAACGAAGAACTGTATTTGCTTCTTGGCGACATTGCACATTATCTCTACAATATGGACGATACCGCTTATTACTCCATTGCTATTAGCAATTACGATGAAGCAATTCACAAAAATCCAAAAGATTACCGGGCTTATTGGTTTCTTGGTTATCATTATGCACTTTCAAATGTTCCCGAATCGGCGATAGATAATTTTCTTAAAGCGGAAAGTTTCTTGCCATCACAGCAACCTGCTGACTTTTGGAATGAATATGCCTGGGCAATGGCGGTTGCTAATATGCCGTCGCATTGTATTTACGCAATGGATAAAGTGAAAAGCATTACCGGTAAGAAAGGATATTTTGAAACGCAACTTGGAGCAACTATTTATAAACGAACTGTTCCGGGTGACAAAAACAAGCCTTACGGAAAGCAAGACATCTGGACAGAAAGCGAAGGCGATGGCGAAAAAATAACTTTCACTTCAAGGCCTTTGGGAATAAAGATCCTGGTTGACTCAACATGGAGTTTCTCCATATACGATTACAAAAACAACCAGACTGCTTTCGTCATTAATCCGCCGACAATTGCCAACAAGGAAGGAAAACAAATTCATTACACCATCGGTATAATGATGAAAACTGCAAATGACAATGACAAATTAGATGGGTACATCAATAATTTCATTTCAAAATATCCGGATAAAACCCCGATTCACTTCTCCGGTAAATACAATAATATGGTTGCTTACGAAATAAAAGACAAAAGCATGTATCAGGACATCGGAGGTGGGCATTTGTATATGATAGGAATTGAAAGAGCCTACCCGAAATACCCCGGTTTACTTTTAGAAGATCCGGTAGCGTTGCCGGATGGAAATACAGGTGAAGTAAACTATTATAATGCTTCCGGCAGCAAAGACAGGTTTAGGGGGAAAATATTTTATGCTATCATGCTTGATACCAGCGGAGATATTTATAATAAATCATTTTCAATTTTTAAATCTCTTTTTGATAAGCAAATTATTATTGAATGAAAAAGGCACAATCAATAGGCTTGGCATTTTTGCAAAAAATAAATGAGACCCTGCAAAAAATAAGTAGCCAAAGGCATGTAATAAATGCAACTTCCCTGCCCTGTAAAACGATTTTAAGTTTACACAACAAAGGGAAATAAAGAGCGTGCAGAAAATTCCCAAACAAATAATCCATCCGGTTCATTACCATTTATCCTTCGAAAAATAAGTCAACGCCTGCAAATAATAAACGGTGGTTGACGCCTGTGCAATAGCCTCCTAAGTTTGTGCTTTAAAAATTTATTCAACACAATTATTCAAAACTAAATTAAACATCATGAAAAAGTTAACAACAGCGCTGGTATTTGCATTTATCGCTTCAGCTACAACGAGTAATGCACAATCATTTGAAAAAGGAACAAACGTCGTTGCAGTAGGGGTAGGATTGGGGAGTTCTATTCTTAATTATTCAGGCAGTTCGCAAACACCTGCTATCAGCATCAGCTTTGAACATGGTACATTCGAAGCAGGAGATAATGGAGTGATAAGCCTTGGCGGTTACATAGGTACCAAGTCTTATAAATATTCTTTTAAAGAAGATAGCTATTCCTACACCGATAAGTGGAATTATACAATCGTAGGCGTACGTGGCGCTTACCATTATACCGCATTGGAAAATGAAAAAATTGATGTGTATGGTGGTGCAATGTTGTCGTATAATATTTTAAAATACAAATACAAAGATAACACAGGAAACAGCGGCAATTACAGTAGTGCCGGGAGCTATGGGAGTAGTTTTGGCTTTACTGCTTTCATAGGTGGCCGTTATTATTTTACCGACAACATTGCAGCTATGGCTGAGTTGGGCTATGGAGTATCTTATCTCACATTGGGGCTGGCATTCAAATTTTAAGATATTCCTCAGATGTTTAGTGAATCCTGGTAAACCGGAGTTACTTACTAAAATCCAAAAAAAATATTTTGCACTATAAAAAAATATACCATGCAACAACAAATTTTTATCCAAACCAATTCTCCAAATAATAAGGGGTTTAGCTGGAGCGAATTTTTCTCCTTTCGCAAAATGATCACTTTACAGGTGATACAGGTTGTCTATTTTATCATTGCCGGATTGATTACTCTTGGCGGCATCATCACCTTATTTTCCGGCAACAGTTTACCGGGAGGATTTTTTACAGGCCTTGCTATTTTAATTTTCGGAAATATTCTATGGCGTATCTGGGGCGAACTCATCATCATTTTTTTCCGCATCAATAATACATTGTCTGACATTGATGATCATACAAAAACAGAACATCCATAACATGGCAGGCCATTATTCATTTTATCACCATTTATCAAATAAATCATTATGAAAAAGATACTATCAACAATTATTCTTTTTGCAGGGATTGCATGTTTTCAAAGTAAAACGGCAAATGCACAATCTGCAGGCAACGATGGGCAGCAGGGAAATTCTCATCAAAAAAAAGTTGTCATTGCGATATACCCTTTTACCACATCTGCGTCATACAATTATGATTATGCAGAGAGTGCAGGCAATGCTGTAGAAGCAGGCTTCGTAAGGTCGGGCCGTTTTACCGTAGTGGAAAGAAGCCGTTTTGGTATTCTGCAGGATGAAGATAGGTTTAAAGAAGTCAATACAGCCGATGCCGTAAAAAAAGCAGCCAGATTGGGTGCGAACATTCTGGTAACCGGTCATATTATCGCTGTTACCACTGGATTTGATGCCACTAATCCGCTGTTGCCCTCATTGAAAAGCGATATTGCACAAATAAGCCTTGCTTTTAAATTAATTAATGTGGAAACCGGGGAAATAGTAAAAAGTGAAACCATAATTGGTAAGGGTAAAGGCTCTACTCCGGCAGAAGCAATGATAGACTCTTACAATGATATTGACAGGCTTTCCCGGGCAGAGGTTGCAGAATACCTGCCGCAGCGCTTTACTTATGCCGAGGCAGGTGAAATAGACAAAAAGCACAGGCTAAAGACCTTCAAAATTTGGGGCGGCAGTAACCAGGGTTTGAAGAAAGGAGATATACTTGACATATATCAACTTTCCTATATCACAGATCCGCAAGGTAAAAAAATACAAGAAAAAGAATTACAGGGAACGGCAAAAATTGTAGAAGTCAACAGCACCGAAACAGCCACTTGCGAATTGCAGAAATATAACTCAATCGGTGCGCAACTCTTAACCGATTTAAAAGAAAAGCCTGAAACTATTGTATTTGAATACCAGGGAACCGTCAAAAAGAAAGGAATTTTTAATTAATCTGCCAGGATTATCAACGACATATTATACTCATCATTTTAAAAAAAAATATTATGAAAAAGATTCTCTATTTACTGTTCATCGGTTTTGCGATTTTAGAGTCATGCTCAAAAAAGAAAGACGACACATCTGATTCATCAGGTTTGTCGCAGGACATTCAAAATTTTGTTCCGCAAACTCTCATAGATTCCATGCAAACATGGGGGTTAGTAATTAACAAAGGCAAAACGCCCCCGATGATTGATGGGGTGTACAATGACTCCGCGAATTTATGCACTTTTGATAATTCCAGCTACAACTATACAGGAGATTATTTTGCTAATTATCATTATAAGTTTCATGACCAGGATAATAGTAAGTTAACTATTGAATTAGATTATAATGATATTTATGCTGGTGGCTCAGATTCTGCTTCAGGAGCAGGTTCGTTTATTTCAGGTACCGGTAATGACTTTACGGTATTCACTGATGTAAAAGGCGTGACGAATGGAGTAAACTATGAAGCTATCACGATGTATTCAGGTACAATAACAAACTCAGGGATAAAAAATCTTCAGTATAGTTTTTATATGAAAGACAAAGGTGATGATCCAGATAAGAAATTGATAGATGTTGGTTCAGCAAGGATTTTTAAAGATGAAGATGGCTTTTCAGAAAAACTTTCCAACAATGATTTTCGTAGCGCGGTATTAAAAGGGAACAACCCCAAGAGACTGGGTTTATCGGCTGGGAAAGCGCTTCCTGAAAGGTAATTTGAATGCTTCTGCTATTGTACAAAAAATAAATATTGCCGGTTTTATCAAAAGGGATGTACTCAGGGTATGTAATAACCGGTAAAAAAGTGCAGACGGAAAAATTGGTGATAGAGTGAGGAAGTGAGGAGTTAAAGCAAAGCCTGCAAGCCGAGGCTTTGCTTTCCGTTTTGCGGGGTAATATTTTTCCTTTTTTTGCCAAAATTATAATGTCAGAAGGTTATATCAATGAAGATGGGCAGTGGGTATTGATAAAGGGGCAAGGCTCTAAGTGGTAAAGATTTATTTATCAGAGATTTTTTTCTGATTTTAAAATTTATAAAAAATGAAAAAAGCATACTTATCCGGCTTTATAGCATCAATGGTAATTTTTGCCATGCTCATTCCTTTCAACAGGACTTATGCCCAAAGCAAATCCATCTCGATAAAAATCAACAATGTAGAATATGAGAATCCGGGATTTGCGTCATTGAAAAGCGAGCTTAAAAAAATGCCTGCCGTAAGCTCTTTAAAAATGGATTATGACAATAAAGTAGCTACACTCACTTTTCTCTATCGTGGCACTGCCGAACAGTTGTGGGATAACATTCCGGCAGCTAATAAAAAGTATTTTAAAATAAATGCTATGGAAGGAAACAATATTGTACTCAACCCTGTTTCTTCTTCCGCTGCGGCCCCGGAGGCAAAACCTGATAGTAAAAATAATAAACAGGATAAAGACGATTGCAGAAGTTGTACCTATTTCCCACTTTGCAACTATGATTACACAAGAAGTTTCCAGGGCAAAGAATATAAAGGGATAGATTATGACGGTAATATAATTTATTACCGGTACGAGAACGGCAACCTTATCAGCAAAACAGAACAATTTAATGAATATGGAGCAAGCCTGGGTTTCACGACCGAAATAATTTTAAAATGCAATGCACCAAAAGGAACTACATGGGAAGTTAAGGCCGCCGGCGGGTTAATGACTGCCACAAAAGAATATGAAATAGTAGCTAAGGGCATTCCTCTTACTATTGATGGCAAAAATTACGACAATGTACTGGTGGTGGGAATAACAATAAAAGGGAAAAGCCCGGTATTATTTAACAACAGCAACCAGGAAGTAGTTATGTCAACTTCCAAAATATTTTATGCAAAAGGAATAGGATTCATCAAAGAGACAGACAACAATATTTTACAAAATGAAATGCTTAATGGGAAATGATTTAAAGAATGGGGCATCAAAAAATAAAATCTAATTGTATTGCCCGGTAGGCAGGTTGTTTTACTGTTTCTTTTTTATCGACAAAAACAAATTAAAAATTTTGAATAGAAGTTTATTTACTGTTGAAAATGATTTTCCTCTTCCATAAAACCTACCTCACAGGTTATTTTGTTAATAAAAGGAAACATTCTGTTTTAACCCGAGTCTGACGGGTTATTCTGTGTAAAGAGAAATATAATTCGAGAGACACGAATTTGGGGAACAGCGCAGAATATGAATATGAAAAAAAGGTTTGTTTACTGTTGAAATGGTTATCAAACTTTCCCATAACCCGTGTCTCACGGGTTCCTTGAAAAGCTAAATCCAATTCGTGAGACACGAATTTGGGGAAACAGCACAAATAGGAATATGAAATAAAAGTTTATTTACTGTTGAAATGAATACCAGTCTTTCCCTTAACCCGTGTCTCACGGGTTATTCTTAAAGAGAAATACAATTCGTGAGGCACGAATTTTGTAAGAACGATTACCATAAAATAATTCTTTCCAAAATTTTCTGATTAAATTTGAATATGCAAAAGCCGACTGTTTCACGCAAAGCATTTTGGGATGTTCGTTTTTCTGAAATTGACTTTGAGGAAAAATCAACGCATGTAATGGAGAAAGTGTTTAACTATGGCACCTGGAACGACCAGGTGGGCATTATGAAATTCTACGGCTTGCCACGCATACGAAAGGAAATTGTAAACGCAGGTTATTTACGCAAGCCTGTTCTTAGCTTTTTGTGCGTTATACTTGATTTGCAAAAAACAGATTTTAAATGCTACAACAAAATGCAGTCGCACCCGCTACCCTGGAGCTATTAAAAAAAATTTGTGCTATAAATGAATTGAAATCTTTTGCTGAAACAAGATTATTAAGTGTCGAAGATATAATACCCATGAAGTTGCAGGCGGCAAGCAACCGCAATTCGAAAAAAGATTATTGGGACATTGCTGCGCTTCTGGAAAAATATTCTCTCTACACAATGCTGAAAATATTTTCTGCTAAATTTCCGCAAATTGATATTGGATTTATTATTCATAGTTTAACCGATTTTGAAAAAGCCGATACAGAGCTTGACCCTGATACAAACACCGGCATTTCCTGGAACGAAATCAAAAAGAAGCTAATAATTGCTGTGAAGCAATATACTGATGGACTGCTTTAATTGCGTTTTAAGTAAATAGGAATCAGACAAATTTGATTGTTTACTGTCCTATTAACTTTTTATTTTTTCTTTGGTTTGAATTCTTGCAACAATATTGAATGAAACAGTAATCAGCCTTTCCCAGGATTATTTGAAAAAGAGAAATCCAATTCGTGAGACACGAATTTTGGGAAACAGCACACAATAGGAATATGAAATAAAAGTTTATTTACTGTTGAAATGGTTATCAAACTTTCCCATAATCCGTGTCTCACGGGTTCCTTGAAAAGCTAAATCCAATTCGAGAGACACGAATTTGGGAAACGATAAAGACACCTTCAACCATCTACGAACTAAAAACTACGAACTTTACTTCGCTTTAAACCCTTCCTTCAAAGTAACAGTTCTATTGAAAACCAGCGCTCCTGGTTTTGAATCTTTATCAATACAAAAATATCCATTGCGCATGAACTGAAAGTGGGCGCCGGTTTTAGCATGTTGAATATGTGGTTCTATAAATGCATTTTTAATAATGTGCAGTGAATCCGGATTAATATATTCTTTGAAATCTCCTTCTTCGGCAGACGGGTTTTCTACTTTAAACAGACGTTCATACAATCTTACTTCCGCTGTGGCAGCATCTCGTGCATTAACCCAGTGAATGGTTCCTTTTACTTTTAAATGGCTGGTATCATGATGGCTTTTGCTTTCAGGAAGATAACTGCAATGTATTTCTGTTACATTGCCGGCATCATCCTTTTTGAAACTTTCGCATTTAATTATGTAAGCACTTTTCAAACGCACCATTTGTCCGGGTGCGAGGCGAAACCATTTTTTTACAGGCACTTCCATAAAATCTTCCTTCTCTATCCAAAGCTCTTTAGAGAATGTAATTGTTCTTATATTCTCCGGATCGTTAGGAAGGTTTTCAGTAGTTAATTCCTCTGTTTTATTTTCATCATAATTATCTATGATCAGTTTTACAGGATTCAAAACCGCCATTACACGATTGGCAGTCTGATTCAATTCTTCGCGGATACAAAACTCCAACAAGCTGATATCAATCATATTGTCTCTTTTGGCTACGCCGATCTTTTCGCAAAAAGTACGTATGCTGGAAGGCGTATATCCTTTTCTCCTGAAACCAGAAAGTGTAGGCATTCGGGGATCATCCCACCCCGAAACATAACCATCATTTACAAGTTGCAATAATCTGCGTTTACTCATCACCGTATAAGTCATATTTAATCGAGCAAATTCATATTGCCGGGAAGGAAAAATTTCTAATTTCTCAATGAACCAATTGTAAAGTTCACGATGAGATACGAATTCCAGAGTGCAGATGCTATGGGTAACATTTTCAATACTGTCGCTTTGCCCATGTGCGAAATCATACATTGGATAAATACACCAGTCATCTCCTGTGCGATGGTGGTGGGCGTGCTTAATGCGATACATGATCGGATCACGCATCAACATATTGATATGAGCCATATCAATTTTTGCACGTAATACTTTTTCACCGTCCTTGTATTTCCCGCTTTTCATTTCTTCAAAAAGGCGAAGGTTTTCTTCAATACTTCTGTTTCTGAATTCATTCTCTTTCCCCGGTTCTGTTGGCGTTCCCTTTCCAGCGGCAATTTCTTCCGAACTGCTGTCATCCACATAAGCAAGCCCTTTGTTGATCAGCTTTACAGCGAATAAATATAACTGATCAAAATAATCGCTGGAGTAAAATTCATCAGCCCATTTGAAACCAAGCCATTTGATATCTTCTTTAATACTCTCCACATATTCTGTTTCTTCGGTTACCGGATTAGTATCATCAAAACGAAGATTGGTAGCGCCATTATATTTCAGCGCCAATCCGAAATTGAGGCAAATACTTTTTGCATGCCCGATATGCAGATAGCCATTAGGCTCCGGTGGAAAGCGGGTAAGAATTTTTTTGTATTTACCTCTTTTCAAGTCGTTTTCTACGATCTCTTCAATGAAATTCAAACTTCCTGACTCAGTTGAATCTCCTCCGGAAGAAGGCGTTTTCAAATCCTTTAATACAGAAGGGATATTCTTGTCTGGTATATTTTCTGACATATTTTTATTTTACTTCTAAACTTTTAATTCCTAATAAATTTTCAATTTTCAATTCTCAATTATCTTCCATACTTTCCGCAATCAACTCAGCCAGGTCTATCACTTTTACTTCATTCTCTTTTTCATGTAGTTTTATTCCATCAGTCAGCATTATCATACAATACGGGCAATTAGAAGCGATTACTTTGGCCCCCGTTGCTATGGCTTCTTCGGTTCTTTCTGTACTTACTCTTTTAACACCTTTTTCCTCTTCCTTAAAAACCTGTGCACCGCCTGCGCCACAACACAATCCATTGCTTCTTGAACGTTTCATCTCAGTTAATTCCACATCCAATGCTTCTAAAACTTTTCGGGGCGCTTCATAAATATTATTGGCGCGGCCAAGATAACAGCTATCGTGATACGTAATTTTTTTCCCTTTAAAGCTTCCCTTCTCTTTCACCTTTATCTTTCCTTCATCAATAAGTTGCTGCAAAAAAACGGTGTGATGAACTACTTCATAATTTCCACCAAGCACAGGGTATTCATTTTTTAAAATATTAAAACAATGCGGGCAGGTAGTTACTATCTTTTTTACATGGTATCCGTTAAGCAATTGTATATTTTGATATGCCATCATTTGAAACAAAAATTCATTACCGGCGCGTCTTGCAGGGTCGCCATTGCATATTTCTTCTTTGCCAAGAATAGCGTAGTTGATACCTACTTTGTTTAAAATAGTTGCAAATGCTTTTGTTATTTTTTGCGCACGCTGATCAAAACTGCCTGCACATCCTACAAAAAATAATATCTCAGGAGTTTTACCTTCTGCCATCATTTCAGCCATGGTTGGTATATGCATTTTTCCTAAATTTTAGCAGCTAAAATACAACAAACAATTTTGATAC
>DASSHD010000513.1:0-2667 GCA_035693085.1 Hanamia sp.
TGAGTGAACCAACGTTAGAAAATCTAGAGAAAATGAGGAAAATGAATGGTCTTACAAAATCACAAGCGATTGCGTTACTAATCAATACTTATGTAAATGAGAAGATGAACACGGAGAAAAATAATTGAGAGGAGGATGGCGAATTTTAAATAAAAAAAAAGCCAAGCTTTGGTCGGCATGGGCTTTTTGAAACGGATTGTATTCGCCTATATAATATCATGGGAAATGAGAAAAAGACAAATAAAGATGAGCGGGTTAGGAACTGGACCTTTGTAATTTATCCAGAAAGTGCACCAGAAAATTGGCGTGAAATTATTAGTGATTTACATACTCCTTGGGTTGAAAGTCCGTTACATGATAAAGATGTTAATCCAAATGGGGAAATAAAAAAACCGCATTGGCATGTGGTGATGATGTTTCCAGGTAATAAAAGTTTCAAGCAAATTGAATCGATAACGAAGAGTTTAAATGCTCCTGTTCCACAAAAGGTTGCCAATGTAAAAGGCATAGTTCGCTATTTCTTGCACATGGACAACCCTGAAAAATATCAGTACAAAAGAAGCGATATGGTTTCTTATTGCGGTGCTGATTTAAGCCAATTGTTAGAAGTGACGAAAGTCGAAAGATATACACTGATCCGTGAGATGATGGAATTTATAAATGGTCAAGGAATTACGGAAATGAAAGAGTTACTGGACTATGCAATGTTTGAGAGATTTGATGATTGGTTCCCGTTGCTCTGCGATAATTCTGCTTATATTGTTGATGCTTATATTAGGTCTAACAGGCATAGAAGCGAAAGGGGCGTAAAAAATGAATGAATATGTAGAATTTAAAACGGAGATTATGCCGTTTGAAGGGTATGGAAAAGTGAAGATATATTTCACAAACACGGAAGATTTTACGTTGATTTCTATACCGAATTGGAACTTTTCGTTTCTGTGGAATTTAAAGGATACTGACACGATTAAAGACGATAATAAAAATAAAAGTGAATTAATTAAGGTTCTATCTGTTCCAATGGGTGAAGCTGATGCGATTGGATTAACGAAAATTATTTTTCAATATTTGTGGAACGGTAAATGGGAAAAATAAGATACAGAACAAACGGGCCAAATTGTTGAATAATTTGGTGTCGAAAAAAGGTTAGGTAAGAGGTGAAACCAATGAGCATATTTCTGTTTTTACTCATTCACATAATAATCGGCTTAACTATGATTTATTTTTATGGCAAATTGCCTAAAGCTGTTTCAACATTTACTTTTACCTTTTTAGGTATGAGCTTTATATATTTTGGTGTTGTGTTGTTAAATTCATTGTTTTAAAGTTTCTACGCTAACGGGCGCGATTGTTGAATAAGCAAAATAAGAAATAAGATACAAAAGATACGAGAGATTATTCTCGTGTCTTTTTTGTTCAGTGGTTTTTTCCGTTAAAATTTTCAAGGCGATAGCGATTAAATTTTAGTGTCTTGCTGAGTATGGCTATCGGCCAATATTCGGCAACGGAAAAAATGGGAATCGTCAAGGGGAAAAGGGTGGAGATTTTTCAGCGCAGCGTTTTGAAAAATACTACCCGTACCTTGACGATTCCCAAATGGTTATCGAGAGCCACCTTGCTGAGGTTGCAGGAGGCTGTTTTGGTGTTTGCCCCTTTTCAAAAAGGGGCAAGGTCTGTTCTTTTGAACTTGATCTTGAAATGAATTTGTAACCGTTGCGGAAAAGCGCAAAGGTGAAAATCTCATTTCTGTTACTAGGAAAAAGCAACAGCTGCAAGCGGTGATTTTTTTGCCTTTGACTTTGGGAACCTGGCACAAGCCAGGTTCTTGTTTTCACCCTCGGAGAGCACACCTTCGCGAATGTGAAGTATAGTGTGTTATACTTTGCATGGAAGTTTACACCGGAAATTATTCGCGAAACGGGGTTGATCCATACATGAGTTATGCTGTCGTACGAATGCAAAAAGTGAAATCAGCCGGATTAAAAGGGATGCAATTTCACAATCAAAGAGAGCGAGAAAGTAAAACAAATCCCGATATTGATAATGAAAAATCAAACGAAAATTATGATTTGATAAATGATGAAAACATTGATTATAACGTACGAGTAAAAGAGATTATTGAATCACAAAAAATAGGTACAAGAAAAACCCGAAAAGATGCGGTACTGGTAAATGAATTGTTGGTGACATCTGACCGTGAATTTTTTGAGCGATTAGATCCAGCAGAACAAAAGCGATTTTTTGAAGAAAGTTTTAAGATATTTTCAGAACGATACGGCGAGCAAAATATTGCTTATGGAACGGTTCATCATGACGAAAAAACACCCCATTTACATATTGGAGTTGTTCCAATGCGTGAGGGAAGACTACAAGGGAAAAACGTTTTTAATCGCCAAGAATTAATTTGGATACAAGATAAGTTCCCCGAGCAAATACGAAAACTTGGCTTTGATTTGGAGCGAGGGGAAAAAGGTTCAAAGCGTGAGCATATCGAAACACAAACGTTCAAAAAACAAACTTTGGAAAAAGAAATTGATTTTCTAGAAAAAGATATTACTAGCAAAAAAGATGAATTGACTGGATATAGCGAAAGAGTAGAGTCTGATTTAACTGTTCCAGCGAAACGACAGATGAAAAACATTGAAGTACCGACTGGCGAGAAAGCTC
>DASSHD010000514.1:0-2189 GCA_035693085.1 Hanamia sp.
GTAAGAGAAGAGGTTCCTCCTTTAGAAAAATATTTACAATTGCCCCAGGTACACCTCGGAATTGATCCTGAATTTTCGATGAAAGGAGGTAATGTCCCCGGAAAGAAAATTGGAACTTTCAGCGCAGAGGATGTCAATACCGCGATTGATGATCTGGCAGCGATTGTAAAAAAATATAACCTTCCTCCCAAAATTTTAATTGTACACCGTTTTACACAGGGCATGCTTACCAATTACAAAGACATAAAGAAAATTCCTGAAGTGCAGGTGGTAATGGACATGGATGGATGGGGACCTAAAATTTTAAAACGCTCTACTTATCTGCACTACATCTTCAGGGAGCCTGTTGAATTTACAGGATTCAAATTATTTTATAAAAACGATACTAAAACCGGTGCAAATCAACTTTACACACCCCAGGAATTATTAAAATTTATTCCAAAACCTATTTACATTCAATATCAATAATTATTTATTTTTTCTTTATGAAAAAGAATATCTTTTTTGTTTTATTCATAAGCCTTTTGGCTGCGTGTAATTCCTCTACCGGGTCTCAAAATAGAACTGACTCAACAAAATCAAAAGAAGCCGTTGCTGAAAAAAATAAAATAGATTCAGGCGGAGTTACTCCTGAAATGGATACTCCGGTTAATAATGCCGCTGCTATCCTGGCTAAGAAACAAGTTCCGGTTTTATGTTTTCATCATATCAGGGAACCAAAACCCACATCAAGCGAAACAACTAAGAGTTTTTTTATAACTCCGGCACAGTTTGCAACGCTAATGAAAGCGCTTAAAGACAGCGGATATCAAACGATTTTACCTGATCAACTATATAATTATCTCGCACACAACAGGCCACTTCTTCCCAAACCGGTAATGCTAACATTTGATGATACAGACGAAGAGCAATTTACCGTAGCTGCTCCTGAAATGAAAAAGAACGGATTTAAAGGCGTGTTTTTTATTATGACGGTTTCAATAGGAAAGCCAAATTATATGACCAAAGAACAAATAAAAGAACTTTCGGATGAGGGCAATGCCGTTGAATCACACACGTGGGATCATCACATGGTAACTAAATACAAGGGGGATGATTGGAATATACAATTTGTAAAACCGCGTAAAACTATTCAGGATATTACAGGTAAGCCTGCTGAGTATTTCGCATATCCTTATGGGGTATGGAACGAAGCTGCTTTCCCTGAATTAAAAAAAGCGGGTTTCAAAATGGCATTTAGTTTAGCACAAAAACGCGATACTAAGGAGCCGCTATACACCGTCCGCCGGATGCTCGTACCTACCCAATGGTCGCTTGCAGGAACGATGAGAGCTATGAAAGAAACTTTTAAGCTGGATTAGTTTAAAAGTACTGCTCGTTGATTTATAAATAATATCTTTTGAAAGATGATTGTAGATCATTTATAAAAAGTTGCAATATGGAACCACTAAAATCAGATTATTTATTTGTTTACAGTTCTCTTAGAGAAGGATTTCGCAGTAATGAATATGAATACGTAAGAAAATATTTTAGATTGGAAGGTAAAGCAAAGGTGAAAGGAATATTGAGCGACCTGGGCAATAATCCTGTAGCGACGCCTACTTCAGAGGATCATTTTATAAAAGGAGAATTATATAAGATTAATAATAAAGACGAATTTTCGTTTGCTATCGGGCAGTTAGATGATTATGAAGGCGTGAGGCCTGAAGCTGACGAAACACCATTATACAAAAGAGAATTAACTGTAGTTTATAAAGAGGATGGAAGTGAAGTAAATTCCTGGATCTATTGGTATAAAGGTAATGTGGAAGGGAAACCGGTAATAGAATCAGGTGATGTGTTGGAATATATTGACTCAAAAAGGTGATAATTAGCGGTCGGTACCGAAGGCCAGACTGTGTATTTACTGATAGTAAACTAACCTACTTGGCCGGCAGGCAAATAGTCTGAATTCCTGATTTCATTTTAGACTGTAAGAAATAAAGCATATATGCATATATGTTATATATTCGCGCCTGATATTGAAACTCAGATTTTAGATCCGTTCAGAGGCTGTAAAATAAACTGTGTCAAAGTTCCAAAATGAAATAGGAACTTTAAAACACAGTTTTTTTATGGAAAAGAAAAAAGAAGACTTCGATTACGAAGCATTAAAGAAAAAGACCCTTGAGCAATTTCGTTCGGGCAAA